>NZ_JBFANF010000005.1:0-85227 GCF_040674675.1 Dactylosporangium sp. NPDC049742
CGCGACACCGGGCACCTGACCCGCCGGTCCCCCGCCGGGCACAGGCCCGCCGGACCCGGCCGGAGGCCCGGACTGCGGCGGCGCCATGCCGGGCTGCACGCCGACGTTGACCCAGGCGCGGAGGCTGCCCTCGGCGACCACCATCTCGGGCTGCTCGATGATCGTCGGCGCGACGCCGAGCTCCTTCTGCAGCAGCGTCGCCACGAGCGGGATGCGGCTGGACCCGCCGACGAGGAACAGCCCGGCGAGCTTGCTGTTGTCCAGGCCCGCCCAGCGCACGACGGCCGCCGTCGTGCGGACCGTCTGCTCCAGCATCGGCCGGGCCAGGTCCTCGAACGCCTCGCGGGTGATCTCGACGTCCGCCGCCGCGATCGGCACGTGCAGCCCGGTCGCCGGGGTCCGGGACAGCATCTCCTTCGCCACCCGGGCGTCGTCCCACAGCAGCCGCCGGTGCCGCCGGTCCTCTGTGGTCTGCGGGCTCTCCAGCCGCGCCCACACCGGCGGGTCCTCCAGCTTGCGCTTCGCGTGGTCCACGATCAGCGCGTCGAGGTCGATGCCGCCCAGGTCGTCGATGCCGTCGACGGCCCGGACATCGAACCCGTCGCCCGCCCGGGTCACGACGCTCGCGTCGAAGGTGCCGCCGCCGAAGTCGTACACGAGCAGGCCCTGCTCAGCGGTGAGCGGCCGCTGCAAGACACCCGCGAAGTAGTGCGCGGCGGCGACGGGCTCGGGCATGAGCGCCGGCTGCGGCAGCCCCGCGATCGTCGCGCCCTCCACCAGCGCGAGCCGCCGCGACACGCCCCACGCCGCCGGGTGCGTCATCGTCACCGCGCCGATCTGCCCGCCGGCGACCCGCTTGGCCTCCGCCGCGACGTGCGACAGGACCGCCCCGATCAGCGCCGGCACCGTGAACTCGCGGTCGCCGAGCAGCACCATGCCGTCGTCGATGCGGCGCTTCGGGCTCGCCTCGAACCGCGCCGGGTCGACCCGCGCGGCGTGCACCGCGTCGCGGCCCACCAGGACCTGCCCGTCTGGCTGCGCATAGACGCAGGACGGCAGCAACGGCGAACCGTCGAACAGCAGAGGGCGGACCCGCCCATCCGGCCACGCAAGCAGCGCAACGGTATGGGAGGTCCCGAAGTCGATGCCCAGACGTGGACCGGCAGTCATGCGGGCGAGTGTAGGCCCCCGGTACGACAAAGTGGCATGCTCGTGCCATGACCCTGGACGTCGGTGCCGAAGCGCCGGACTTCGCGCTCAAGGACCAGAACAATCAAGAGGTCCGCCTGTCGGATTTCCGCGGGCAGAAGGCGGTGCTCCTGGTCTTCTACCCGCTGGCCTTCACCGGCACCTGCCAGGGCGAACTCGCCTCCGTCCGGGACGAGATCGCCGACTTCCAGTCCCCGGCCGTCCAGGTGCTCACGGTGAGCGTCGACTCGCCGTACAGCCACAAGGTGTGGGCGGACCGCGAAGGATATGACTTCCCTCTCCTGTCGGACTTCTGGCCGCACGGCGCGGTCGCCCAGGCGTACGGCGTCTTCAACGACAAGGCCGGCTTCGCCAACCGTGGCACGTTTCTCATCGATTCGACCGGCGTCATCAGGTTCACCGAGGTCAATGGCCCAGGTCAGGCCCGCGACCAGGACCGGTGGCGCACAGCGATCGCATCGTTGCAGAGCTGATACAGACCTGATACCGACTGGGGCGGATGAGGCGCGGCAGGTAGCATCCTGGGGTACCCGGGTTCGCGTCGCCGTGACAGCAGTTCGGGGCGCGTAGCTCAGTGGAAGAGCACCCGCCTTACAAGCGGGGGGTCGTTGGTTCGAACCCAACCGTGCCCACCGGACCAGGAACGGCTCCCGCCCAGGTGGGGGCCGTTTTCCGTTCCAGTGTCATCCGGTCGACCTTGCCCGGCAGACTATTCGCTTGACCGTGGTTCGCCGGGGCTGGGGCACGCCGGGGGCACGGCGGGATGCTGCTGTTCCTTAGTCCTATGTAGCCGCCGCGCCGGCCGATGCCGGCGCTTGCGCCGCCAGCAGGCCGAGTGCGGGCGGCGTTCCTGAGGACATCACGAGCCCTCCTGCCACTCCCCCGACTCGCTGCGGAGCCTCCCGTATGCCGTCGTCCACCTACCAGGGAGCGGGGCGGGGTCGGTTGCGCCAGGCTCGCCGAAGGCGACCGCGAAGCGGCTTGGCCTGGCGTGACCGGCCCCGGTCTGCTCGGCTCGACCTGGACGACGGTGCGGGAGCGGAGCGACCACCCCGGAGCCAGAGGCCCCCGCCGGGAGGCGAGAGTGCAACTACACGCGGAGGGCAACGCCGCGGGAGCTACGGTCCGCGCCACGGCGGACATCGCGGAGCCCAAATCAACGCCACTCAACGCCGGAGTTCCAACTGCCGTACGCGTGCTCGCCACGCACGGCCTCTGCGGCGCGCGAAGCGCGGCGCCTTGACGGTGGCGGCGTACCGGTACATGCACGCCGTCGACGGGCGGGATGCGGAAATCGCCTCCGCGCACGGCTCGTCTGCGAAGCTCCCCAAGACCATCATCGGAACATGATCCAATGCAGATCGGGTGATAAGCGATGGCTCACATCGCTTAGGTGTCTAGTCGAGGTCCGAGAATACGCTGCGTTCCCCTGCATTGTTGCCGCCGTCTCCAGGTTGGGCATCGGCCGGACTAATTGGAGGCTCTTGAATGCTGTCCCATGCGTCCGCTTCGGAGGTTCGCCGAATCTGTTGATACTTCTGGCTAGCACGCGAGAAAGCATCGACAGCCTCAGCATCCCCTTCCTGACGGAACGCGCCTAGGTATAAATTCAATGCGCGTTCTACAGGGTCTGCCACTGGGGAATCGCCGTCCTCATCGTGGCTCCTCCAAAATGCACGAGCCGGCCAGTCTTCATCGATCATTCTGTCGATAACTGGGAGAATCTTCGCTCGAACGTATGCAAGAAGTCGCTCGCGTTCGTGAGGCGCCAGAAGGATCTTCCATGGCTCATCTTCAAGCCAGGCGGCGTCCAAATAGTTAATTGCGAGGTACGCCATCCGATTGCAGGCGGCTCGCCGATCATCGTCTGATAGTAGGCCCATCGAGTGAAGGCGGCTTAGCAATAAAGGCTCTTGGACGAACGAAGCGAAAGCGTCGAATTCGAGAAGTCTCCCGGCAAATAGGGGATCAACAGCGATATACGTTCTTAACATCTCATCGCTACTGCGGTGGGCAAGGTATCGCAATGCGCTCCCCGTCCAACAAGATCCATCTGGCCACTCCTCGAAAAGACGAAGCATTCGCCTCGATGCTGTGGCGTATAGAGTCGGAGGGAGTCGCAGCACCGTTCCGCGAACAGGTGTTGCATCTGCGATCATGGCGTCAGTGCTGTCAAGTAAGGAGTTGTCATCCATGGCTTCTAGCACGACGGGTACCAAGTGATGCTGTCGTGACAGCCAAGTGGCGAAACCTTCTTGCAATGTCGGATGCCTGAAATTCCAGACACTATTACCGAATCGGTCCTGAGACAATCTAAGGAATGATTCATTCAGGAATGTAAATGCAAGTCCGATTTCTCCAACCGTTGCTCCGACGGACTCTATAACACGCCGTTGTCGACGCTTCAGGGACAATGTGCTGGAGACTCCGTGTGACCCGGCGCTGTAAACGAGAGCCAATGCCGCCAACGACGACGCGGTTAGTTGATCGTAGACGTCTTGCAGGTACTCATGAGGACGGGCGATGAAGGTGGTGATGCTTGACCTGTTCAAATTGAGGTTACGTGTGAATGCCTGTAGGCCAAGCCGACGGGCCGCTTCGGGGAGGAACGGATTCACCGCCGCGGCTGCTTTCAGATGAGGCTTCATCTGCGCTCGCACAGTAGAGGGTTGGTCCCCGCGTGCGAGATGGTTGTACAGCATTTGCTGGCGCTCTGCTGGAGTGATATCGGCTACATCGACGGTTACTTGCTGCTCACGCAGTAGTGGATAAGCATAAGTCTTCAGCAGGGGTCGGGCTTCTCTGTAGATATAGCTCCGTGAAGTCAGAATGACTCGTGCACCGTTTCGTATTGCGCCCATGACATGAGGCATATCTCGCGACCATTCTTCACTTAGTCGCTCCTCGTGGCGAACCGTCCCAAATGCGTCATCAACCCAAAATAGCTGGTCTTTTTCGTTAGGATTCCATTGCTGGATGAGCTGGCGCGAATCGCGCGCCTTCACTACCAAGCCGTTCCAGCGATCGGCTGCGCCGATCGCGAGCATAAGGGCGATAGCAGATTTTCCTACGCCCGGCTCGCCAAGTAGTAGAACGAACCCGTGATCGCTAAGCGCGGTCACTGCCTGCTTGTAGGCGGCGGTTGGAACGAACGATGAGATTTGCTCTGCCGCAAGGATGGTTGATGCCTGTTGATATGCGCGCTCGTCAAGTATTTGCGAAAGGTCCCCGAGGCCATACACACGGGGGACGAACATTCTAAGACCGCGATGCGTCGCAATTATGTCACTGATCCATTGACCGTCTAGCACCAGCGGGTGCTTCACACCGGCTTCGAGAAGTCTTTTTCGAATTTTACCCTCGGCGGCGCCAGTGACTCTAGAATTGGTGAGCAATATGTAAGATGAGCAGAGCCCCTGTCGAACCAGGATCTCAGTTTTCTTGAACTCGTCTTGTAGCATCGACTCCGACAGGGTTGAGTCGGGGTTTTTACTGTGTTTGCACTGTAGAACGAAAGGGCCATGTGGGATTGAATCGACGGCGCCTCCTAAGGCGGGTGACCAGTCGCCATAGAATGCGCCATCGCGGCCAGCATCGTTGGAGTCGGCGAAGGCTTGGACGGACTGGCCCCACACGTGGCGCAACACGGCTGCACATAGATCTTGGAACGCCCGCCATCCCAGCGTGTGCAGAGCGAAGTAGGGTGAACCTGTCGCTGCCGCTAGGGCTTTGTCGGACATTTGACCCTCCCTGTCGAAGATCATTAGTTGCCCTGTCTGGTGCCTTCCGGGCCATCCGCGGGCCATGATATTTCAGCAGTCCTGTCCCGCCGGATCGATTCTCCGGTTGTGCCGTGTCGGTGGACAGCTCGCTGCGCTCTCGGCCGACGCAAGTCTGGATCTTTGCTTCGCTCCTGGGCGCGTTCAAGGGGCGGGCAGTTGTGTTAGGGCACGCGGAGGGCACGCCCGTTGCGGATTATGGGCGCTGACCTGCGACAGAAGACCCGCCTTACAAGCGGGGGGTCGTTGGTTCGAACCCAACCGTGCCCACCAGTACACATCTGACATCAACGCGGTCGAGAAGGCCTTGACGGTGCCGAGCCCCACCACGCTGGACCTGACGTCGCGCGGGCTGACCGAGCTGCCCGTCCCGGCCGGGGATCTGTCCGGGGTCACCGAGCTCCACCTCGACGGCAACGCGCTCGCCGGGCTGCCGGACTGGATCGGGGACCTGCCCGCGCTGACCACGCTGAGCGTGTCGTGCAACCGGCTCACCGAGCTGCCGGGGTCGCTGCGGCGGCTCACCGGGCTGACCGGGCTCCAGCTGGGGCACAACCGGCTCGGGCGGCTGCCGGACTGGTTCGGGGAGCTCACCGCGCTCACCGACGTGCACCTGTTCGGCAACGGCCTGACCGCGCTGCCGGAGTCCTTCGGCGACCTGGCGGCGCTGCGGAACCTGCACCTGTTCGAGAACGCGTTCACCGAGGTGCCACCGGCCGTGCGCCGGCTGCGCGGGCTCACCGGCCTCTGGTTGTCGGACAACCGCCTCACGGCCGTGCCGGAGTGGGTCGGTGACCTGACCGCGCTGGTCCGGCTCGCCCTGGACCGGAACCGGCTCACGGCCCTGCCGGAACAACTGAACGCCTCACCGCACTCACCACGCTCTGGCTCGACGACAACGCGCTCACCGAGGTGCCCGGGTGCGTCCGCGGCCTCCCGGCCCTGACCGGCCTCTACCTCGCCGGCAACCCGATCACCGCGGTCCCCGCCTGGCTCCCCGACCTCACCCACCTGGACCTGTCCGAGACCGGGGTCGACACGAAAACACCCGCCAACTGACAAGCAGGGAGGGCGCGGCGATGTCCGCACGGCTGGAGGACTACCTCGACGGCCCGCAGTTCGTCGGCACGGTCGCCTACGAGCCCGGCTGGTACCTGCTGAGCGTGCCGGACGAGGCCCACGCGGAGCTGCTGGCGCTGGTCGAGGACGGCGTGGAGCTCAAGCCGGCGGCGCGGCCGCACGTCTCGGTCATGAAGGGCGAGGCGCCGTGCCGGAACGCGGGCGACTGGGGGACGGCGTTCGTCGGGGAGGCCGTCGCGGTCCGGGTCGCGCCGGTCGTGCACGGGGAGAACGGGCTGCACCTGTGGGTCGACTGCCACAGTCCGCGGCTGTGCGGGATGCGGGAGCACTTCGGGCTGAGCACGCTGCGGCGGGAGGACGGGGCGTACCTCGTCAACTTCCACCTGACGGTCGGGCGGCGGAAGCAGGCCGTCGGCGCGCGCAAGCGGCCGCAGCTGCGGCTGTCACCGCAGAGCCACATCGACGTCGAGACCGGCATGCAGCACCTGTAGGAGCTACAGCTTGTGCGGGCACTGGTGCAGCGGGCGCCGCGGGATGCGGGCCGGGCGGCGGATCGAGACGAGCCGGGCCGGGCGGATCGACGGAGCGGCGTGCGGCGCGGAGGTGGAGGTCGCGGTGCGGGACACGGCGGCCAGGTGCGAGGAGAGCGCGGCGTGCAGGAGCGTCGGCGACTGCTGCGGCATCTGCTGCATGCGGCGGTTGCTGCCGGTGTACGTCGAAACCGCCGGCGCGGGCGTGTGCACCCGCTGCGCCGGGATGCGGGGCGCCGCCGGGACCGCGTCCGTGGCGGCCGGCTCGTCCTTCTCCGGCCTGGTGACCACGAACGCGACGATCGCCGCCACGACGACCGGGACCAGGTAGAGGAGGGCTCCGGCGTATTGCTCGGTCACGACGACGACTCCCAACGCTGCGCACTGCTGACCTGCGCAACGCTACGGATTGCCCCGCATCGACGATGTCATCCGGTCGGTTCGCCCTGCAAGTCCGGGCGGGGTGCAGCTG
This sequence comes from Dactylosporangium sp. NPDC049742, assembly GCF_040674675.1. Lineage (NCBI taxonomy): Bacteria > Bacillati > Actinomycetota > Actinomycetes > Micromonosporales > Micromonosporaceae > Dactylosporangium > Dactylosporangium sp. NPDC049742. The sequence goes on from NZ_JBFANF010000005.1 coordinate 7,071, forward strand.
AGGTGCAAACCTCCCGGAACCAGGCGAACGACGCCCGCCGCGTCCGCTCCTGCGTCTCGAAGTCGACGTGGACGAGGCCGAAGCGCTGGTCGTACCCCGCGGCCCACTCGAAGTTGTCCAGCAGGGACCACGCGCAGTAGCCGCGGACGTCGACGCCCGCCTCGACGGCCTCGCGGACGGCGGCGAGGTGCCCGGCGTGGTAGTCGATGCGGAACTGGTCGTCGACCGGCGCGTACGAGCAGCCGCTCTCGGTGATCCAGATCGGCGGGAGGCGGTCGCCGTACACCTGCCGCAACTGCACCAGGAGATCCTTCAGCGCGGAGGGCACGACGGGCCACCCGAAGTCGGTGGTGGGGTAGCCGGTGATGTCGAGGCGGCTGAACGGGAGGTCCTCACCCTCGACCGGGGCGCTGATGAGGCTCGGGTTGTAGTAGTTGACGCCCAGCGCGTCGATCGGCTGGGAGATGACCCGCAGGTCGCCGTCCATGACGATCGAGTCGATGTCGGCGGTGGTGAGGGCCTCGACGATCGGCGGGTACTCGCCGAGCAGGACCGGGTCGGTGAAGAGCCGGTTCTGCACCAGGTCGTAGAACATGGCGGCGGCCTGGTCCTCGTCGGATTCGCTCTTCGGCCACACCGGCGAGTAGTTGTTGGCGAGGGTGATCGGCGAGGACGAGACCCGGCGCAGCGCCGACACGGCCAGGCCGTGGCCGAGGAGCTGGTGGTGGATGACCGGCAGCAGGTCCATGCCGAGCTGCTGGCCGGGCGCGTGGATGCCGAGGACGTGCCCGAGCACGAGGTGGATGTACGGCTCGTTGAGCGTCACCCACAACTTCACCCGGTCGCCGAGGGCCTCGCCGACGAGCTCCGCGTATTCGCCGAAGCGCATCGCGGTGTCGCGGTTGCCCCACCCGCCGAGGTCCTGCAGGGCCTGCGGCAGGTCCCAGTGGAACAGGGTCGCGACCGGGTCGATGCCGCGGGCGAGCATCCCGTCGACGAGCCGGTCGTAGAACGCGATCCCGGCGGCGTTGGCGGGGCCGTCGCCGGTCGGCTGGATGCGCGGCCACGCGATCGAGAACCGGTACGCGGTCGCGCCCAGCTCCTGGATCAGGTCGAGGTCGGACTCCCACCGGTGGTAGTGGTCGCAGGCCACGTCGCCGGTGGCACCGCCGCGGGTCGTGCCGGGGGTGCGGCTGAACGTGTCCCAGATGGACAGCCCGCGGCCGTCCTCCTCCGCGGCGCCCTCGATCTGGTACGCGGCGGTGGACACACCGAACTGGAACCCCATGGGGAAGTTCTTTGGAAAGTCCGACATGATCGCACGCTACCGGCTGCGGCAGTATTGGGCCATGGCACACGAGATCCCGACCGCCGAGCTCGCCCCGGGCGTGCAGCTGCCCACGATCGGCTTCGGCACCTGGCAGATCACCGGAGCGTCCGCGTACGAGTCGACCCGCACCGCGCTGGACGTCGGCTACCGGCACATCGACACCGCGACCATGTACGGCAACGAGGAGGAGATCGGCCGGGCGCTGCGCGACAGCGGCGTCGACCGCTCCGAGGTCTTCATCACCACGAAGCTCCCGCCGTCGCAGGCGGGCCGCGAGCGGCAGACGATCGAGGCGAGCCTCAAGGCGCTCGGCGTCGACGCCGTCGACCTGTGGCTCATCCACTGGCCGCCGTCGCGGGGCAGGTCCGTGCCGGTGTGGGCGGCGTTCCAGCAGCTGCGCGACGCCGGCCTGACCCGCACCATCGGGGTCAGCAACTTCGACGCGGCCCTCATCGACGAGCTCGTCAAGGAGACCGGCGAGACCCCGGTCGTCAACCAGGTCTCGTGGAGCCCCGGCGAGCACGACGAGCGCTTCCTCGCCGACATGCGCGACCGGCGGGTGGTCGTCGAGGGGTACAGCTCGCTGAAGAACACGCCGCTGGACGACCCGCGGCTGGTCGCGATCGCCGAGGCGCACGGGGTGACGGTGCCGCAGGTCGTGCTCCGGTGGCAGCTGCACCACGACATCGTCATCATCCCGAAGTCGACGCACCGGGACCGGATGGAGCAGAACCTGTCGGTGCTCTCCTTCTCCCTGACCGCCGAGGAGCTGGCGACCGTCGGTTCGCTCTAGGCCACCCGTTTTTTCCTAGTTCCTCTGTACGGCCCGGTCAACGCGCGCCCGCCAGCCTCCGTCGCGGGGCTGGCGGCGCAGCTTGGCCAGGGCCTCGACCGCGCCGGTCACCAGCTCGTCGTAGTCGGGCTCCGGCCCCTTCTGGATGAGGAATGCCAGGCCGGCGGAGTTGCTGACGGCCCACCCCGCCCGCCGGCCCAGGCGGTGCGCGGCGGCCGCGCCGTGCGCCGTGACGAGCTGGATGTCGAAGGGGTGCCGCACCTCGCCACCCTCCCTGGTGACCACGATCCTCGCCTGCGCCAGGGTGTCGTCGCGGTTGAACAGCGCCCGCCACCAGCGGGTCCTCGGCGCCTCGACGACGACCTCGACCCCCTGGCCGTGCTCGCCGGGGTCGCGGGCGGCCGCGACGGCGCGCACGAGGTCGACCACCCGCGCGGGGTCCGAGCGGCGGAACGGGACCCAACTGTTCACGGCGACATCTTCGCGCACCGTTTTCCTCAGGTGTCCCTGCCGTCGGTCGTTCAGCCGGACAGAACATCCGAAAGGACGTCTGTCATGCGCCGCTGGCTCGGCTCCCGCCGCCTGTACACCAAGATCCTGTTCGTGGCCGCGGTGGCGGTCGCCGGGACCGCCGCCACCGGGATCGTCGCCCTCGCCGGCATCTCCGGTCTGAGCGACACGCGCAACAACGAGGTCGGCCGGGCCGCGCCGTACATCGCGGCGCTGCACTCCGCCGCGCTGACCGCCAAGACCGCCGCGAACGACGAGCGCGGCTACCTGCTCGGCGGTGACACGCAGTTCCGCGACGAGGCCCTCGGTCGCAAGACCGGCGTCGACGCCGAGCTCGCGACCGCCCGCCGGCTCGCCCCGTCCGGTCAGGCCGTCGAGGAGATCCAGGCCGCGACCGACGCCTGGTTCGCCGCCCTCCAGGCCGAGTTCACGCTGTTCACGACCGACCGCGCGGCCGCCGTGACCGCCGCCTTCGGGCCGAACCGTGACCTGCGCAAGTCGTACGAGACCCTCCTCGACAAGGAGATCACCCGCGCCGACCAGGCCCTCGTCGCCGGCCGGGACTTCAGCGACACGGTCTCCTCGGTCCGCCGCAGCGTCGTCACCCTGCTCGTCGTCGCGCTCGCCCTGGCCGTCGCGCTCGCGCTCTACATCGCCCGGCTCATCGTGCAGCCGCTCGGCCGCGTCTCCCACGTGCTGCGCGCCGTCGCCGACGGCGACCTCACCCAGGACCCCGACGTCGACCAGGGCGACGAGGTCGGCCGGATGGCCGCCGACCTGCGGACCGCGACCGGCAACCTGCGCCGCACCGTCGCGACCCTCGCCGAGCACTCGGCGGTCCTCGCCAGCGCCTCCGAGGAGCTCGCCACCACCAGCCGCGCGAGCTCCGAGGGCGCCACCACCGGCGCCCGCCAGGCCGCCGCCGTCGCGACCCTCGCCACCGAGATGTCCGGCGCCATCTCCACCGTCGCCGCCGGCGCCACCGAGATGGGCGCCTCGATCCGCGAGATCGCCCAGAGCGCCACCCAGGCCGTCACCGTCGCCGGCCGCGCCGTCGAGGTCGCCGGCACCACCAACACCGTCATGAGCAAGCTCGGCGACTCCTCCGCCGAGATCGGCAGCGTCATCAAGGTGATCACCTCGATCGCCGAGCAGACCAACCTCCTGGCCCTCAACGCCACCATCGAGGCCGCCCGCGCCGGCGACGCGGGCAAGGGCTTCGCGGTCGTCGCCTCCGAGGTCAAGGACCTCGCCCAGGAGACCGCCCGCGCCACCGACGACATCAGCCGCCGCGTCGCCGCCATCCAGTCCGACACCACCGGCGCCGTCTCCGCCATCGAGGAGATCAGCGCCATCATCGCCCAGATCAACGAATACCAGACGACGATCGCCTCCGCCGTCGAGCAGCAGTCCGCCACCACCGAGGAGATGAGCCGCAGCGTCGAGCAGGCCGCGGCCACCGGCAACCAGGTCGCCTCGACCATCGGCGAGGTGGCCACCTCGGTCCACCTGACCACCTCCGGCCTCACCGAAGCCGACCGCGCCGCCGGCAGCCTGGCCGAACTCTCCGGCAGCCTCCGCGCCATCGTCCAGACGTTCCGCTACTGACGTACCTTCCGTATGCGCGTGGCCCTACGGTGCGTGTGCCCTAGTCCGGCCACATCACCTTCTGCGTCCTGCTGAGGACGGCCATGCGCCGGCGGAGTCTTCGGGCGTCGTTCCGCGGCAGCGCGCGCAGCACGGCTTCGAGCACCGCGCGCACGTCCGGTGGTTCCGGGCAGCAGGCCCGGACACCGCATCCCAGTGGTGTCTCGTCGCGCGGCGGCTGTCCAGGTCGGTGGACGAGCTTCGGCCAGCGACGAAGCGCATACGCCGTCGCGCGAGGCCAGGACCAGGACCGTTCCAGTCGCGCGATGACGCCCTGCGCGCTTCCCGACAGTCCGGAGATTCTGGAGCAGTCCTCGTGCCGCTCGGTCCAGTGAGGAACCAGCGGACGGAGGTCTTTCGGCCGCCTACGCGGCATGGTCCTTTCGCGGACGCGGCATCCCGTGATGATCGCACCCGCCGGGCTTCCTCGGCCAGGTCGGGCAACGCTGAGGGCGGGGAAGCTCAGATCCTGGGCGAAACGTTCGATAAGTGGAGTAAACGCCTTGGAGGGCATTCGGATGAGCGCGACCACAGGTGGGCGGGGGCGGATCGGGGACGTGCCGGTCGGCGTGAAGATCTTCGGTGTGGTGCTGATCGTCATGGTGACCTCCGCGGTCGTGGTCGGGTTGGGGATCGCGGGGCTGAATCGGCTGGCGGCGGGTGGGCAGACCGTGTACGACGACGGGGTCCGGCCCACGCAGACGCTCGCCCAGCTGCGCGCGGACGTGCTGGCGGACCTGAACACGACGGTGAAGTACTTCATCTCCAACGCCGAGTGGCGGGCGAAGCACAAGGAGCAGATGCAGAACCTCGACGCCTCCATCGCCGCCTCGATGGAGCGGTACGCCGGCGAGACCGCCGACCCGGCCAGCCTCGACAGCCTGCGCAAGGACTGGGCGTCGTACGTGCAGATCCGCGACACCGAGGTGCTGCCGGCCGCCGACAAGAACGACCTGGACGGGTTCTGGAACGGCTACAACAAGTCGGAGCAGCTCACCGACGACATGAACAAGCGGTTCGAGACCCTCGTGGCCGGGCAGGCCGGCGCCGCCGCCGCGGAGGCGAAGGCGCTGCGCGACCGGCGGGACAGCACCAACTGGCTGTTCGCCAGTGGCGCGGTGGTCAGCCTGCTGCTCGGCCTCGGCGTGGCGTGGCTGGTCACCCGCGCGGTCGTCGGCCCGCTGCGCCGGGTCACGGGGGTGCTGGAGGGGGTGGCCGACGGTGACCTGACCCGCACCACCGACGTCGGCGGGCGCGACGAGGTCGGCAAGATGGCGTCGGCGCTGAACCGGGCGATCGGCAGCATGCTCACCGCGGTCACGACGATCAGCAGCAACGCCGCCGCGCTCGGCGGGTCGTCGCGGAACATGGCCGACCTCGGCGACACCCTCGCCGGCGGCGCCGCGCAGACCGCGCAGCGGGCCGGCGCGGTGCGCCACGCGGCCCAGGAGGTGTCGAACCACGTGCAGACCCTCGCGGCCGCCGCGGAGGAGATGGGCGCCGCGATCCGCGAGATCGCCTCGAGCGCCGGCGACGCGGCGACCGTGGCGGGCGAGGCCGTCGCCTCGGCGCGCGAGACGACGGGCATCGTGGGCCGGCTGGGCGAGTCGTCGTCGGAGATCGGCAACATCGTCAAGGTGATCACCTCGATCGCCGAGCAGACGAACCTGCTGGCCCTGAACGCGACGATCGAGGCGGCCCGGGCCGGCGACGCGGGCAAGGGGTTCGCGGTCGTCGCCTCCGAGGTGAAGGACCTCGCGCAGGAGACCGCCCGCGCCACCGAGGACATCGCGGCCCGGATCCAGACGATCCAGGCGGAGACGTCCGCGGCGGTGGCCGCCATCGAGGGGATCTCGCAGATCACCGACCGGATCAGCGACTACCAGACGACGATCGCCTCGGCGGTCGAGGAGCAGACCGCCACGACCGGCGAGATCAGCCGGAGCGTCTCGGAGGCCGCCGCCGGCGCCGACGAGATCGCCCGCACGATCGGTGGCGTGGCCGACGCCGCCGAGTCGACGAGCCAGACGGTCGAGGAGTCCCGGGCGACCGCCGACTCGCTCGCCCGCATGGCGGCGGACCTCAACGAGACGGTCGGCCGCTTCCGGGTGTGAGACGGCGCGCCGCCCTACCCGACCACGATGAGCGGCCCGATCGCGGCCCGGTGCGTCACGTACTCCTGCGCGACGACGTTGACGACGGCGACGGTACGGTCCGCCGGCCCGTCCTTGACCGTGGCCACCACGTCGAACTCCCCGTTCGCGTCGGCGCGCCCCTGCTCCAGGGTCTGCGCGCCGATCCGGACGAGCAGGTGCGCGCCGGGCCGCAGCCCCGAGACGTGGACGTGCACGTCCGCGTTGCGCGCCACGGTGCCCGGCGTGAGTCGCAGCTCGGGTTTCGTGTCGAGCTCCCGCCGCAGCTCGGCGGTCGTCGCGGCGAGCTCGCGGGTCTGCTCCTGGAGCGGTCTCGTCACGGCGATGAGCGACACCGCGGCGATGACCCCCACGACGCAGGCCGTCAGCGCCGCCAGCATGGCCTGGCGGGCGGAGCGGGCGGAGCGCTCCGGAATGTCCTCGACCGCTTCCCAGACCACCGCGGTGTCCACCAGCGGCGACGAGAGGTTGTGCCGGTGGAGCGCGGGCTCGCCGGCCGTCAGCACCTGCAGCTGGACCGCGGATCCCCGGCGCAGCAGCCCGGGTGCGAGGCGCACCGACGTGCCGCTGGCGGTCGCTTCGAGCCCGGCGCCCGCCGGGTCGAGGTTCATCACCTCGACCACCGGCGCCGTCAGGTCCAGCGTGATCGGGCTGCCGGCGCTGAACTGCTCCCGGGGGATGTCGTGCCGGCCCGTGTTGCGGACCATGACCCACACCACGAACGGGTCGGCGACCGGCGTCCCGCCGTGCTGGACCGTGAGCGACCCGGCCCGCAGGAACGCCGCCGGGGTGCCGAACCGGACCGCGATCCGCCGCTTCGGCGGTAGCAGCGCCGAATACCCGAGGCGCGCCGAGATGACGGCGAGGACCAGGCTCGCGACCGTCAGCGCGATGGTCAGGCCGTTGAACGCCGTGCCGTCGAGCAGGTTGAGCGCCAGTGCCATGAGGGTCCTCGCCTGCCGGGAATGCCGCGGCTGGGGCCGCGACGGCAGACATTACTGTTCGTCGAACTCTCGCGGATCGGTCGAGCGCACAGACGCGACCGGCCACCCGTCGAGGTGACGGGTGGCCGGTCGGTCGTGCGGTGCGGATCTAGTGCGACGGTGCGGGCTCGAGCGGGTCGACGCGGTGCCGGCCCTCGCCGTCGGCGTCCACCCCGGCCGACCCGTCGACCCCGGACGACGGGGACGTGGGGGCGGCGTGCCGGCCCTCACGCTTGAGGCGGCGGCGCTCCTTCACGCCTTCGACCATGGTGTACAGCGTGGGCACGAGCACCAGCGTCAGCAGCGTCGAGCTGACCAGACCGCCGATGACCACGATCGCGAGGGGCTGGGAGATGAACCCGCCCTCGCCGGTGAGGCCGACCGCCATGGGCAGCAGGGCGCAGATCGTCGCGACGGCCGTCATCAGGATCGGGCGGAGCCGGTGCCGGCCGCCCTCGATGACCGCCTGCCGGACGGGCATGCCGCTTTCCCGGTACTGGTTGATGAGGTCCATCAGCACGATCGCGTTGGTGACGACGATGCCGATGAGCATCAGGACGCCGATCATCGAGGGCAGCCCCAGCGGGGTGTCCGTGATGAGCAGGAGCAGGATCGCCCCGGTCGCCGCGAACGGGATCGACACCAGCAGGATGAACGGCTGCGCGATGCTGCGGAACGTCGCCACCATGATGATGAAGACGATCGCGATCGCGGCGAGCATGGCCAGGCCGAGCTGCGCGAACGCCTCCTGCTGATCCTGGGTGACGCCGCCGAGGGTGACGGTCGCGCCGGCCGGCAGGGTCAGCGTGTCGATCTTCTTCTGCAGGTCCGCGGAGACCGTGCCCAGGTCGGAGCCCTCGGCCCGGCCGGTGACGGAGGCGCTGCGGTTGCCGTCGATGCGGGTGATGGCGACCGGGCCGGCGCCCTCCTTGACGTCCGCGATCTCGTCCAGCCGGACGAACGGCGTCTTGCCGCCCTGGACGGGGATCGCGAGCGCCTTGAGCGCGTCGAGCGTGGCCGGTGCCGGGCCGGAGCGCAGGATCAGGTCGCGCTCCTGGCCGTCGACGGTGAGCTGGGCGAGGTTCTGCCCGCGGTACGCGGCGCTGACGATGCCGCCGACGGCCGCGTCGGACAGCCCGTACTTCGCCGCGACGTCCCGCTTGACCCGCACCTCGACGCGCGGGTTGCTGGCCGCGAGGTTGCTCTCCACGTCCGCGATGCCCGGGGTGCCGGTCATCGCCTCCTGCGCCGCCTTCGCCGCGGTGGCCAGGTCCGTGGTGTTGTTGGCCTTGACCACGACCTCGAGCTGGTCGGTGGAGCCGCCGCCACCGCCGCCGGCGGCGATCTTCACGGTGCCGAACGCCTTCTGGTCGGTGACCTGCTTGCGCAGCTCCTCGATGACCTTGTCGACGTCGGCGTTCTCCTTCGCGGTGACCGAGAAGTTGGACGTGTTGCCCGACTGCGCGCCGGCGAAGCCGAAGCCGGCCGAGGCGCCGATGGTGACCTGGTAGGACTCGATGTCGGAGCGGGCCCCGAGCAGGTCCTCGACCTTCTTCGCGGCGGCGTCGGTGACGGCGAGGCTGGAGCCGACCGGCAGCTCCTGCGAGATGGAGAACTCCGTCTGGCCGCTCTGGTCGATGAAGTTGGTCTTCAGCTGGCCCGCCAGGATCAGCGTCGCGACGAACACGAGGAGGCTGAAGCCGACGGTCGCCCAGCGGGTGCCGCGGCTGCGGGTGACCCAGCTGACGATCGGCACGTAGGTCCGCTGGAGGCGGCTGCGCTCCTCCTTGTCGAGGGCCTTGGCGAGGATCGCCTCCCGCTCCAGGGCGCCGACCTGCTTCGGCGGGCGCAGGAACCAGTACGCGAGGACCGGCACGACGGTCAGCGAGACCAGCAGCGACGCGAGCAGCGCCACGGTGATGGTGATCGCGAACGGGCGGAACAGCTGGCCGGCGAAGCCGCCGACGAGACCGATCGGCAGGAACACCGCGACCGTGGTCAGGGTGGAGGCGACGACGGCGCTGGTGACCTCGCGGACGCCGGTGAGGATCGCGTGGCGCTTCTCCTCGCCGTACTCCAGATGTCGTTTGATGTTCTCCAGCACGACGATGGAGTCGTCGACGACCCGGCCGACGGCGATGGTGAGCGCGCCGAGGGTGAGCAGGTTGAGCGAGTAGTCGCCGGTCCACAGGCCGATCAGGGCGACGACGACCGACAGCGGGATCGACACCGCGGTGACGAGCGTCGAGCGCAGCGAGAACAGGAAGACCAGGATCACCAGCACGGCGAAGAGCAGGCCGAGGGCGCCCTCCGTGCTGAGGCTCTTGATGGACTTCTCCACGAACGGCGCCTGGTCGAAGACGGACGTGATCGCCACGTCGCCGCCGAGCTCCTTCTTGAGGCCGTCGAGCTTGTCCTGCACCTCGTGGCTGATCTTCACCGCGTTGCCGTCGGGCGAGGCGGTGACCGCGATGCCGAGGCTGGGCTTGCCGTTGGTGCGGGTGATCGACGTCGTCTCGGCGGTCTTCAGCTCGACCTTGGCGACGTCACCGAGCTTCGCCGTCGGCGTGACGTTGAGGTTCTTCAGGTCGTCGAGGGTCGCCAGGGTACCGCCGACCTGCACGGAGAGGCTTCGGTCGCCCTCGGTGAGGGTGCCGGCGGGGAACGACACGCCGTTGGACTTCAGCGCGGCCGTCACCGTCTGGGAGTTGACCCCGGCCGGGAACGCCTTCGCCGGGTCCAGCGTGATCTCGACGTCCTGCTTCCCGGCGCCGGTGACCTCGACGGCGCGCACGCCCTCGATCCCCTGCAGCGCGGGCACGACGATCGCGTCGAGCTGCTGCGCGAACGCGACCTGGTCGCCGGACTTGCTGGCGGCGAGCACCACGGCCGGCAGGTCGTCGGTCGAGCCGGCGATGACCTGCGGGTCGACGGTCGACGGCAGCGTCGACTTGATCCGGTTGATCGCGGTCTGGATCTTGTTGGTGATGTCGTCGATGGACGAGCCGAACTCGAACGACACCTGGACCGTCGCGACCCCCTCACGCGTGGTGGAGGTGATGTCGGTCAGCCCCGGCACGCCCTGGAGCGCGTTCTCGATGGGCTGGGTGACCTGCTCCTCCACGATGTCCGGCGACACGCCCGGATAGGGCGCCAGCACGAACGCGGCGGGGAAGTCGATCGACGGGATGAGCTGCTGTTTCAACGACGGGATGGCAATGGCGCCGAAGCCCAGGACGACGATCGCGATGATCGCGACCAGCCCCCGGTTCGCCAAACTGAGCCGGGCGAGGAACGACATGTCTGGAGTCTTCTTCCGATCGGCTAAGACAGACGTTAGTTCGTGTGATGCTAACCGTTCGCCTCGCGCAAAATGGTTACAGGGGGTACAACTTCCCTGTGAAGACTCACAGGGAAGCGCTGCTGCTGCGCGTGATGACGGCCGAGCAGCGTCTGCGCACCCTGTTCGCGTACGACCGGACCAACCGGCTTTTCTCAGTAAACCTCACGATGCAGCAGCTCAAGGTGCTTATTCTGCTCGCTCGTCACGACGGGATCGCCTCGCAGGAGCTGACCCGGCACCTCGGCGTGACGTTGGCCACCCTGTCCGGGATCGTCGACCGCCTCGTCACGCACGGCTACGTCACCAGGGCCGAGGACCCGCACGACCGCCGGATCCGCCGGCTCCACCTGTCGGCCGCCGGGCAGGAGCTCCTGGTCGAGATCATGGACAGCGGCGCCCGCGCCCAGCAGCGGCTGCTGAGCCGCGTCGACGACGACACGCTGCTCATGCTGGAGACCGTCCTGGCCCGGCTGCTGGAGGCGGCCCGCGAGGACGCGCTGGAGCAGGGCATCGCAATCCCGGATGACCTCGAAAATGCCAGCCACTAGGCTGGGGGTGTGACGGTTCGCGTGCGTTTCGCCCCCTCCCCCACCGGGATGTTCCATGTCGGCGGTGCCCGTTCGGCCCTGCAGAACTGGATCTACGCCAAGCAGCAGGGCGGGGTGTTCGTGCTGCGGATCGAGGACACCGACGCGGCCCGCAACCGGCCGGAGTGGACCGAGGGCATCCTCAACGCCCTCGCGTGGATCGGCATCGCCCGCGACACCTACGAGGGGCCGTACTTCCAGTCGACCTACGCGGAGCAGCACACCGCCGCCGCGCACGAGCTCTACACCGCCGGGAAGGCGTACTACTGCGACTGCACCCGGGAGCAGATCCAGGAGCGGTCCGGCCCGCAGTTCCGCGGCTACGACGGCTTCTGCCGCGACCGGTCCCTCGGCCCCGGCGAGGGCCGCGCGCTGCGCTTCCGCACCCCTGACGAGGGCTCGACCGTCGTGGTCGACCTGGTCCGCGGCGAGCCCACGTTCGAAAACAAGCTCATCGAGGACTTCGTCATCGCCCGCGGCGACGGCTCCGCGGTGTTCCTGCTCGCCAACGTCGTCGACGACATGACCATGGGCATCACCCACGTCATCCGCGCCGAGGAGCACCTGCCCAACACGCCGAAGCAGCAGCTGCTGTGGGCGGCGCTGGGCAAGACCCCGCCGGTGTGGGCGCACGTGCCCGTGGTGGTCAACGAGAAGCGCCAGAAGCTGTCGAAGCGCCGCGACAAGGTGGCCCTGGAGCAGTACCGCGACGAGGGCTACCTCGCCGACGCGATGCGCAACTACCTGATGCTGCTCGGCTGGGCGCCGTCCAACGACCGCGAGATCGTGCCGTGGTCCGTGATCGAGGACGAGTTCCGCCTGGAGGAGGTCAACCCGTCGCCGGCGTTCTTCGACGAGAAGAAGCTCCGCGCGTTCAACGGGGAGTACATCCGCGCCCTGACGCCGCAGGAGTTCGCCGACGCCTGCCGGCCGTGGCTGACCGGCACGCCGGTCGCGCCCGGCGGCACCCCCGTCGCCGCTCCCCCGTGGGACCCGGCCGACTACGACCCGAAGGTCTTCGACGCGCTCGCCCCGCACGCGCAGACCCGCATCGCGCTGCTCGCCGAGATCGTGCAGAATGTCGACTTCGCGTTCCTGCCGGAGCCGGCCGTCGACGAGGCCGCCTGGGCGAAGGCGATGAAGGACGGCGCGGCCGACCTGCTCGGCGCGGCGATCGCGGCGTTCGGGACGGCGGCGTGGGACGCGGAGTCGCTGAAGTCGACCCTGGAGGCGGTCGGCGCCGAGCGGGGGTTGAAGCTCGGCAAGGCCCAGGCCCCGATCCGGGTCGCGGTCACCGGCCGGTCGGTGGGGCTGCCGCTCTTCGAGTCCCTCGAGGTCCTCGGCCGCGACCGCACCCTCGCCCGCCTCCGCGCGGCCCTCGACAAGCTCTGACCGCGCCACCGCGGGCAGGGTTCGTCCGGCGGCGTCACCCCGCCCTCGACAAGCTCTGACCGCGCGACCCCGGGCAGGGTTCGTCCGGCGGCGTCACCCCGCCCGCGGGTGTGACCCGGACCCGCCCGGGTAGCGGTTCGCCTCGTGAGAAGCCTGGTCGTGCTCGCCGTGCTCGCCGGCGCCCTGCTGACACCCGCCCGGGCCGCCCATGCCGAGGCCGAGGCCGCCCCGCGCGCCGGGATCCACGTGCGCGACGGGCGGCTCGTCGAGGCCAGCGGCAGCGACCTCGTGCTGCGCGGCGTCAACCACGACTTCATGTGGTACCCGGACCGCAACAGCTCGTTCGCCGCGATCAAGGCCGCCGGCGCCAACGCGGTCCGGCTCCCGCTCGGCATCGGGCACCAGTGGCGGCGCAGCGACACCGAGGACATCGCGAAGGTCGTCGGGCTGTGCAGGGCGAACCGGCTCATCTGCATCCTCGACGCGCACGACACGACCGGTTTCGGCCAGGACCGGAAGGCCGCGACGATGGCGCAGGCCGTCCAGTTCTGGCTCGACGTCCGCGGGGCCCTCGCCGGCTCGGAGGACCACATCATCGTCAACATCGCCAACGAGCCGTTCGGCAACGGCACGACGATGCCCTGGGTGCAGCAGACCTCCGACGCGATCCGGGCGCTGCGCGCCGCCGGCTACCGCAACGCGCTCATGGTCGACGCGCCCGGCTGGGGCCAGGACGAGTCGTTCGTGATGCGCGACAACGCCGAGAAGGTCCGCGACGCCGACCCGCAGGGCAACACGCTGTTCGACATCCACATGTACGGCGAGTTCGGCACCGCCGGGAAGGTCAACTCCTACCTGAGCTCGTTCACCGACCGCCGCCTGCCGATCCTCATCGGCGAGTTCTCCGGTGAGCACCAGTGGGGCGACCCCGACGAGGACGCGATCATGGCCTTCGCGGAGGCCCGCGAGCTCGGCTACTTCGGCTGGTCGTGGAGTGGCAACGACAAGCAGTACAGCTATCTCGACCTGGTCGACGACTTCGACGCCGGGAAGCTCACCGCCTGGGGCCGCCGCTTCATCTCCGGCCCCAACGGGCTGACCACCGGCACCCGCGAGGCCACCGTCTACCGCAACAGCGGCGCCGCCTCCCCGCCCCGGGCACCGCAGCAGGTGCGGGTCCTGGACGTGACCAGCTCGCAGGTCGTGCTGTCCTGGAAGCCCCGGCGCTACGCGACCTACCAGGTGGTGGCGGTCGACGGCGCCGCGGAGACCCGCGTCCTCACGACCAACCGGTCGACGGTGACGCTGCGCGGGCTGCGCGGCTCGACCGAGCACACGTTCGCCGTGTACTCCAGGGACCTCCTCGGCGCCCGCTCGCCACGCTCCGCACTCGTCGCCGCCGTCACCACACCGGCGAGCTGACCGGCCACCCGGGCCGGCAGGCCGCTCGACCGGCGCGTTGACCAGTCGCTGACCACCGCGACCCGCGGTGACCAGTCGCTGGCCACTGCCGTGCATCAACGAGCCGCGCCGTACCGGCGACACGGGCCGATCGGGAGAACGACACCAGGTCTGCCCGACCCGGTGACGGATCCGCGCCGGAACAGGCGCGCACGCACCGTGACGACCGATGTCCGCAGCGGGCACGCTCAATAGGCTCGTCCGGGTTCACCGAAGGTAGCGCCGACGTCACGCGCACCCGGTCTCGACCCGTCAGAGGAGTGCCCGCAGATGCACTTACCGTTGAAACCCGCCGTCTTACTCTGCGCGGCGCTCGCCGCCGTCCTGCCTGCCGTCGCCCCGGTGGGCGCGGCGCCGGCCGCCGCGCACGCCCCAGTCTGCGACGACCTCGTCGAGGTGATCGCGTTCCGCGGATCCGGCGAGGACCAGAACACCAAGGACGGCGAAGCCCACGAGTGGATGGGCCCGCGGCTCAAGAGCATCGTCGACGAGGCCCGGACGATGACCACGTCCGACGGCGTCAACCTCAACCACGCACCCGTCTGGGGCGTGCCGCTCGCCGACTACCCGGCGATCCCGCTCGAGGAGTACCTCAGCCTGTCGCCGCTGAGCTTCAAGGCCGAGCCCGCGAAGATGCTCGAGTCCGCCGGCAAGGGCGGCACCGCCGCCTGGAAGCACATGGTCGAGTCGCGCCGCGCCTGCCCCGGCCGCCGGTTCGTGCTGCTGGGCTACTCCCAGGGCGCGACCGCGGCCCGGATCGCGCTGAAGTACACGCCCGACTCGTGGATCGCCGGCACGTTCCTCATCGGCGACCCGGAGCTGCACCCGGGCGCCGGCTACGCGAAGGGCACCGGCGCGACCGGCGGCGGCGGTTCGCTGCTCGCCGCGTACCGGACCATGGGCGGCGACGTCGACGCGCTGCTGCCCGACCAGCTCGCCGGGCGGAAGTTCGCCACGTACAGCTTCTGCCACGTCCACGACCCGGTCTGCGACGCGCGGCTGCTGTGGAACTCCGGCGAGCACACCAACTACGGCGTGGCCGACGCGGAGCGCAGGAGCCTCGCCACCGTCATCGTCGACATGTACCGCACGGCGCGGAACAACCCGCCGCCGGCGACGGAGAAGGTCGCCCTCGACGTGGTGTTCGCGATCGACACGACCGGCTCGATGACGCCGTACATCACCAACGCCCGCAGCTCCGCGGCGAGCATCGCGGAGAAGCTGCGCACGTCGTCCTCCAGCTTCCAGGTGGGGCTCGCCGAGTACCGCGACCACGGCGACGAGTTCGTGGCGCGGGTCGTCACGCCGCTCACCGGCGACGCCGCCGCCTTCCGGTCGGGCCTGGACACGCTCACGGCGGCAGGCGGCGGCGACACCCCCGAGGCCGTCTACTCCGGCATGATCACCGCCGCGGGGGTCGCGTGGCGGCCCACCGCGCGCCGGGTCGTCATCGTCATCGGCGACGCCCCCGCCCACGACCCGGAGGCGGTCACCGGCTACACGAAGGCCGACGTCGTCAAGGCGTTCAACGCCACGGGGAGCTTCGCCTCCGCCAAGCTGGCGCCGCCGTCGACCGGGCCGATCCGCCTGTACGGGCTGGCCGCCGACACCACCCTGCAGGCCCAGCTGAGCGCGATCGCCGCGGAGACCGGCGGCGAGGTCGCCCCGATCGGCGACCCGGCCGACGTCGCCGCGAAGATCCTCGAGTCGCTCGCCGACGCCACGTCCGCGCCCGTCGTCACGCTGGGCGTGCCGGCCGCGTTCGCCGGGGTCCCCACGACGATGACCGCGACCGACGCGAACGCCGCCGCCGGCCTCACCTACGAGTGGGACGTCGACGGCGACGGCACCGCCGACGAGACGACCACGACCGGGCAGCTGACGCACACGTACGCGAAGGCGGGCTCCTACAAGGTGACCGTGCGCGTCAAGGACGGCAAGGGCCACGAGACGGTCGCCACGGCCACCCAGACGGTGACGGCCGCTCCCGGCGTGGTGACCGTGCCGCTCGGCGGCCCGTCCGAGCCGCCGGGGAGCGCCACCCCGACCGCGCCGGCGACGACCCCGCCGGCGACGCCCTCCGGTGCGCCGGCCTCACCGGTACCGACGACGACACCGAAAGCCGAGGACCAGCTCGGACGCACGGGCTCGAACCTGATGCCCCTGCTCTACGCCGGCTTCGGCCTGATCGTGGCCGGCGCGGCGCTGCTGGTGACGATCCGTCGCCGCCGCCTGCGCTAGCCGTCCCCGCGCCGGCTGACCGTCGCGGTGGTCAGGAACCCCGCGACGGTCAGCCACACCACTGCCAGGATGCCCAGCTGGAGCACGACGTCGTGCCAGGCGCCCGCGGTCCCGTCGGTCATGGCGAGGGGGCGCGGCCCGCTCACCCACCCGTCCACGGTCTCCGCCCGGGTGTCCCGGTGGACGGAGACGCGGGGCGCCTCGAACGAGCCGTCGTCGGCGCGGAACGTGCCCATGCACTCGAAGCCGTGCTCCATGGCCTCGCACTCGTCGACGGTGAGCAGGCCGTGCACCCCGCGGCCCTCGACGGCCAGGTACGCGTCCTGCAGGGTCCGCGCCCCGTCGTAGGCGAACGCGAGCATCCCCACGAGCACGGCGAGGGCCACGCCCCGCGTCCAGCCCGACCAGTCCCTCGGCCGCCACGCCGGCATCGGCCCGCCACGCAGCACGTTCAGCGCCCAGCCGGCCACCACCACGCCGACGAGGACGCCGGCGGCGGCGTGCCCCTGCCGGATGAGGATCCGGTCGTCGTCGCCGTAGCGGCCCTTGAGCTCCTGGACGAGGGTGACCGCGTACCCGCCGTAGACCAGGCACACCGCGGCCGCGAGGCCGATCCACGCCGCCGCCCTGGTCCTGGCCGGGCTCACCCGCGCGGCTCCTCCGCGAGCGGGAGCAGGGTGCGGCTGCGACCGGGGCGCGGGTACTCGACCGCCGCGGCGGCGAGCCGGGTGGCGTGCTCGCGCTGCTTCTGCCAGTGCCCGTACAGCGCCCCCTGCTGCGCGAGCCGTGACACGGCGCGGATCGTCTCGGGGTCGACGTCCCCGGGCGGCGCGTCCCGCCACGGCGTGCCCGGCAGCGGCATGAACACGTGCGAGTGGATCCTGGCGCCGAGCCCCGCCAGCTCCTGCGCCAGCCGCAGCGACGCCTCCGCGTCCGCCGGGTCCTCCCCCGGCATGCCGAAGATCATGTCGACGTTGATCCGGAACCCCTCGGCGATGCCGATCCGCACCGCCCGCCGCACCGACTCGACGTCGTGCCCCCGTTTCGCGGCGGCCAGGACGCGCTCCGACCCCGACTGCGCCCCGACGATGAGGTTGTCGTTGGCGCAGTACCGCTTGACGAGCCGCAACGCCTCGACGGTCATGTGCTCGGGCCGGATCTCGCTCGGGAACGACCCGAAGAACACCCGCCCGTCCGGGCCGATCCCTTCCTTGCAGCTCGCGAGGAGCTCCTCCACCGCCGCGAGGTCCGGCTCCTCCCCGTCGGTCCCGTAGGACAGCGACGTCGGCGTGATGAACCGCACGTCCCGCTTCCCGAGCTCCCGCATCCGGTCCACGTGCCACCGCACGTTCTCCACGCTCCGGTGCCGGAACCGCGCCGAGAACATGAACGGCGTCTGGCAGAACCGGCACGCGTAGATGCAGCCCCTGGTGATCTCGATCGGGTTCATCCGCTTGTACGACAGGGGAAACGCCCGGTAGGTCCCCAGCGGCTCCTTGTGCGCCTTGCCGTTGCGCCGCACTGCGCCGGTGCCGTCGCGGTGGACCAGCCCCGCGATGCCCTCCGGCTCGCCGCCGCTGTCGACGAGGTCGAGGAACGTCCGCTCCCCCTCCCCCACGGCCGCGACGTCCCACCCCGCGTCGAGCGTCTGCACGGGCTCCGCGGTCGCGTGCACCCCACCGGCGACGTGCACCGCCCCGGGCGCCTGCTCCTTGATCGTCGCCAGCTCCTCGGCGAGGGCGGCGGCGTCCGGCGAGTAGAACGACCACAGCACCAGCTTGCGCCCCGGCCGTTCGTTGATCGCCTCGATGGTGGCCCGCGCCGACTCCGCGAACACCACCTCGTACCGCGTCTGCGTGACGTGCTCCTCGAGCGCCGCCAGCAGCGTGTGGAACCCGTAGGTCACCGCCTTGCGGTACCGCAGAATCAGGACCAGGTCGCTCACACGGTGCAGTGTAGGCAGCCCGCGGCGGGGCGGCGCCGCGTGCCGTGCCGCCCGCGCGCTCTGGTCAGTCGACGAACTCGATCGGCACGCGCGTGTACCCGGGGACGTCGTCCGGGATGCGGAACTCCTGGGCGCTCGCCGAGGCCACCAGGGTGTTCAGCAGGCTGGTGAGCATCGAGACGATCGCCTCCTTCTCCTTGTCCACGTCGGTGGCGAGGTAGGCGGCCTTCGTGGCGATCTTCCCGAGCACCGTCGCGTTGGCGGTGCCGAAACCGTAGGAGATGATGTGCGGCCTGCGGCGCCACGAGGCGTCGGTGAGCGCGCCGAACTGGGTGGCCCAGTCCTTGTCCATCGGCTCGCCGTCGGTGAGGATGAACACCGCCGGCCGGAGCACGGCCCGGCGGCCGTCGTGCGTCAGCCCGCTGATGTCAGCGTCGATGCGCTGCTTGACCAGCTGGAACATCTTGCCGTAGTTGGTCGTGCCCTGGCACGTGATGGTGGGCAGGTTCTCGACCGTCTCGATGTCCGACAGCTCCAGCACGACGTGCGCGTCCGTGTTGAAGGTGATGATGGAGACGTGCGCGAACTCGGCGACGCGCGGGCTGTTGCCGACCACGTCGAACACGTGGTCGACCGTGTCGTTGAGCAGACTCTCGTGCGATTTCATCGACAACGAGGTGTCGATGACCAGATAGGTCGGCAGGCACTTCGACTTCAGTGCTGGCGCGTTCACGGCGCTCGATCCCTTCGGTTGTCGGACGTACCACGGTCACCTGGCTCGCTCGTGTACTGACGGACGGCTGGGCACGCACCCGCTCAGAACGACGACAGCAGGGCGTAACCGCCGCAGAACAGCGCCACCGCGATGGCGATGAGGATGGCGATCGCGATGAACCCCAGGACCGGGTTCGAGCCGGCGGACGACGAACGCGTCGTCCTGGCGGAGCCGACCCGCGGCGGCGGCCGGCGGGGCGGCGGGGTGCGCGCCGGGTTCCTTGCGGCCGGCCCGGGCACGATCGAAGGGGTGGCCCGGGTGCCCTGGGTGCCGGCGGGCGTCCGCCGCGGCTGTGTGGGCATCGGCCGGATCGAGCCCGTGACCGCCGCCCGGCCGGTGGCGGTGACGGGCCCGGTGGTCAGGGTGGGCGGGCCGGGCCGGCTGGGCGGGCCCGGCCGGACCGTCTGGGTGGGGGTGACCGGCACACCCGTTCGGGTGGGCGGGCCCGTCCGCTGCCGTGGCCGCCAGTCGATGACACCGGACGGGTCGACCATGCCGAACGCCTGCAGGAGCTGCCGGAGGCTCGGCCGGCCCTGCCGGGTCGGGGCCGTCAGCATCTGCAGCAGGGTGTCCGGGACGTCGCCACCCAGGCCGGCGAGCGCGGCCGTGACGTCGGGCGGCTCGCGCGTCCCGGTGAGCACCCGGGCGATCAGCAGCGCGACCCGGTACCGGTCGACGTACGTGTCGACGGGCTGCGGCATCGGCGTGAGCGGGTCCTCGAAGTTGGCCGTGTTGACGTGCGGGCGCGGCCCGTAGGAGCTGCCGTCGATGTCGATGAGGTACACGGTGCGCTTGGTGGGGTGCCAGAACGCGTTGGCGTAGGACCAGTCCGCGTAGACGATGCCGCAGCGCTCGAAGAGCCCGGCGAGCTGGGCCAGCATGACGCAGAACCGGGTCCGGTCGGGCGCGGACTGCTCCGGCACCCCGCGCTTGACGAGGTAGTCGTTCGGCTTGGCGAGCCAGTCGATCGGGAGCCGCTCGCGCCGGATCGACGCCGTCTTGGAGTTCGTCGACTTCCAGGAGACCAGCAGGTCGTCGGGGGCCTCCGGCATGACGACGCCGACGGTGCGGTCGCCGTCGGTGACCCGGCTGACCGGCCAGGCGGTCGCCTGCGCCACGAGCGCGCGGTCCGCGGCGTCCGGCAGCGCCGCGGGCTGGGCGATCAGGCGGTCCATGGCGGCGATGTCCAGGGCCGCCGCCGCGTCCCAGGTGTACCGCTTGAACAGCAGGCCCGGCCGCGCCGGGATGCGCCAGACGCCCTCGCTCTGCCCGCCGCCCTGGAACTGGGGCGGGCCGTCGAACCTGCCGAGCACGGGGATCTGCACGACCGCCGGCAGGTGCATCACGCTCATGGCCGCGCCGATTCCGGGCCGCCGGCCGCGTGCGGCCAGACCACCACCGCGGTGCGGTCGTCGAGCAGGCCCTTGGCCTGGAAGTCGACGTCGAGCATGAACGACGCGAGCGGCGGCGGATCCCGCCACCGGTCGGCGAACCAGTGCTCGGCGCCGTCCACCTGGCTGAACGCGTCGGCGACGCCGTCGGACAGCAGCGCGACCGCCACCGCCTCGTTCAGGTCGAACAGGATCGCCCGGGCGGCCTGCGGGTAGTGCGGCAGGAACGCGCTGAGCACGCTGCCGTCGAACTGCTCCTTCGCCTCGCCGGTCAGGCACTGCCAGCGCTGCCGCCGCAGCATCCACAGGTGGGTGTCGGCCAGCTGCCCGGCCCAGGCGATGCGCCGCACACCGGTGGAGCGCGTCGGCAGCACGGCCAGGGCGAGGGTGGTCCGGACGTGCGCGGGGTCGAGGCCGCGCTCGCGGGCGGCCGCGGCGATGTTGCCGGCGACCTCGGCGAAGATCCGCTCGACCGACAGCCGGTCGGGCGGCACCCCCTGGTCCAGCTCCCGGCGCAGCAGCCCGACGGCGGTGCCGACCGCGACCGACGCCCCGAGCTCCGCGCGCGAGCTGTCCGACATGCCGTCGGCGACCGCGATGATGAGGTGGTCGCCGGCGGCGTCCTGGGCGACCCGGTAGGCGTCCTGTCTCGGCTTCGCGGGGCGTTCGCACCGGTGCCCCGCGCCGACCACGGACGCCGCGCGGAGCCGCAGGTCGCCCAGGCGCGCCTGGTCGGCCGCGACGCCGGGCGGCGACGCCGGCTCCTGCGGCAGCAGCCACGCCATCTGCGAGGCCCGGGACACGGGGGCGAACCGGGGCGGCACGGCGTGCGCCGGCACCAGGTCGCTGTGCGCGGGGCTGCCGGCGGGGGGATCCTGCGCCGGGCCCTGGCGCGGCGGGGGCGGCGCCTGGTCGGTGCCGTTCCTGCCGCGCTCCGCGGGCGGCCGGCCGTCCCTGTGGTCGTGGCCCGGCGACGGGTACCGGCGCTCGAACTCCCGGTCGATCGGCGGCGGGACCGGCGCCGGCTGGCCGTCGTCGGCGCCGTCCGGACCCGCGACGCGGCCGGTGGCGCGGCCCCGGCCGCCGCCGCGCTGGACCTGGCGGGCGTGGTCCCGCCACCCCCGGCGGCCTTCGCCCTGGTGCGTGTCCCGGCGCGCACCGTCCTGGCGCGCACCGTCCTGGCGCGCGGTGTCCCGGTCGTCCGGTTCTGCGGCGCCGGTGGCGCCGGTGGCGGTTTCCTGGCCGCGCAGCATGCTCGAGATGCCGTGGCGCAGCAGCGTCAAAATCTGCATGGACATCGATCTCTTCTCGTTCGCCAGGATTCCCACCGCGATGGGCACCGCGATGAGGGTGAACACGAGCACCGGGGCCCGACGGTGGTCAGTTGCTGGTCGGTCTGGACTGGGCGGGCCTGCGCTTCCGCCAGCCGGCGACACCGGTCGGATCGGCCGGCGCGGCGGTCTGGTCCGGGGCGAGTGCCGCGGCCGGGGCGGCGGCCGGCGGGGCGGCCTGGTGCGGACCGGGCGCCGCGGTCACGTTCGAGGGCGGCGCGGCCGGGACAACGGCCGGCGGGGCGGTCAGGTCCGAGACGGGCGGCGCGGCCGGGACAACGGCCGGCGGGGCGGTCAGGTCCGAGACGGGCGGCGCGGCCGGGGCGGCGACCGGCGGGGCGGCCTGGTGCGGACCGGGCGCCGCGGTCACGTTCGAGGGCGGCGCGCCCGTCGCCATGTTCGGGGTGTTGCGGAGCAGCCGGTCGCGGATGTCCTCGATGTCCGCGTTCTCGATCAGGCCGGCGTCGATCATCGTGCGGAACATCTCGTCGGAGCTGCGGAACACCGCTTCCTGCCGCTGCTCGAGCTCCTGCTGCCGGGCGTGCATCAGCCGCAGCACCTGGAGGGTCTGGTCGGGGTGGTGCCGCAGGTGGGCGGTGAGCAACCCGAACTCCCCCCGCACCCCGGCGGCCACCGCGCGCATGCGCTCGCGCTCCAGCTCCTGCTGGGGGGTTGCGCCGTCGAGGGCGTGCCCGCGGGCGCCGGGATCCGTCTGGTGCTCGATCGGGGCCTGCTGCCGCAGGTGGTCGCGGGCCACGTCGTCGCGCGTGACGTGCGCGGAGACGTGGTCGATCGTCAGGCCGTAGCCGAAGATGCGGACCGGGGGGTCGTAGAGCTCGTTGATCTCCAGTTCGACCTGGTCGCAGTCGGTGATCTCGTACTTCCTGCCGACCTTGCGCATGGCGTCCATGACGCGCCGGACGACGACCTGCTCGCCGTCGCGGACCCCCTCGCGCACGACCTTGACCGGGTCGGTGACCTGCCAGCCGATGTCGACCCTCGCCGCGAAGAAGAAGCGGTCGCTCTTCGCCGGCAGCGGGTCCCGCCCGGTGGAGACGGTGCACTCGTGGTGGGAGATGTCGACCTCGTACATGGTCTTGTACCGGCCGGACATCGCCTCACCGAAGGTCAGCAGCCGGCCGAGGTCCTCCAGCTTGCCCTCCTGGGTCGAGTACACCGCGGTCACGCCGGCCCGGAGGATCGGCCTGCCGAGCAGCTGCACCCTGGCGACCGGCTGCTCGCTCAGGATCAGCGAGCCGGGCTGCGCCGGGTGGCCCTGTCGAGGGTCCTGTCGAGGCATCGGGTACATCACCGGTCTCCAACCTTCAGCTGACGGCGGCCAGGAGGATTCCGGTCATGCCGCCGACCGCGGCGGACCGGGCGGCCGCGGCGTGACGCACACGGTGCCCATCGGCATCCTCCGGTCGGTCGCCTGTCGCGGTCCTCCCCCATCTGACGGACAGCGACGCAGGCGGGGCACGACCGACTCAGGTCCGGCCGCGACCGACGCCGGGGTCGAGGCGGTGCCACGACCCCGGCGGTCATCAGGACGTCACGGGCGGCCTCGTCTCATCGAACGGCGCGGAAGATCCCGCGCACGAGGTCCTGGATGTCGTACCGGTCGTCGACGGCGGCCGGCACCCTCCGGTGGTCGTGGCGCGCGCCGAGCTCGCGGATGACCGCGGGGAAGAGCCACAGCATGCCCGTGACGATCGTGACGCGCGCCGGCGCCGCGTGGCGTGCCGGTCGGCGTCTCCTGCAGAGCGCGACGAGCGCCCCGACGGCCGTAGGCCGGTGGTGCATGGGAACCCCCTGGTTGATCGCGGATCTTGTTTTTTGTTCGCGGTTAGGCATATTGAGCTGGACCGACGTCAATCGGTCCAGGCTCCGGAACAATTCCGGATGACCTCGAATAGGCCATTCGGCCGACCGTGCCGCCGGCGCCGGGTATGGCTTTCCGGATCGGCGGTTCGTAGGCTGTTCCGGAACGTTCGGCGCCGCGAGTCGAACGCGATCAAGGTGGTCTCAAGGGGGTTGAGCGATCTGACAATCGTCAGTGCCGCCGATCTCTCGACCGCCAGGGATTGGGCGGATTTCGGGCGGCTGCTCAGCCGGTTGAAGCTCGACCGCGGGCTGTCATTCGTCCAGATCCAGAAGCGGGCAGAGGCGCTGAGCCTGCAACGGAGCCTCCCGCCGGCGACGGTGAATCCGATCATGAAGGGGACGCGGCGGCCGGCGAAGGAGTCGCTGGAGTGCCTGCTCGAGGTCTTCGACGTGCGGCCGGCGGAGCGAACTGCCTGGCTGTCGGCGTGGCAGCGGCTCGCCGAGACACTGTCGGCCACATCCCTGCCGCGCTTCGACGAGGTGTCGCCGCGGCAGCTCGGAGTGCATGCGGCGATCGCGGCCGGCGACAGCAGCGGGGAGCTGCCGGTGTACGTGCAGCGCGACTTCGACGATCATCTCCGCAGCCACCTTTCAGAACAGATCGACCGAGGCCGTTTTGTGTTGCTGGTCGGCCGGTCATCGTCGGGCAAGACGAGATCGCTGTATGAGGCGGTGCGGGTCGTCGCTCCGAATTGGCCGATTGTGCAGCCCTCCGGAACCGCAGAGATCATCGATCTCCTGCACGGCACGCGGCAGCGGATCATTGTCTGGCTCGACGAGATGCAGCGCTTTCTCGGTGCCGATCCGCGGCTGACCAAGGAACACGTCATACGGCTGCTGCAATTCCCCGCGCTGGTGGTCGCGACGCTGTGGTCCGACGACTACCTGATGCGGAGGTCGCCCGGTGGGTCCGGCGTCCCGGCAGACCTCCAGAACGACCGCAGGCTCCTCGATCTCGCAGAGGTCGTGAGCGTGTCCGCGGAGCTGTCCGGCGAGGAACGCGCCGCGGCCGTCCAGGCCGCCAGGACCGACCCCCGGATCCGGCTGGCGCTCGCCGTCCAGGATGCCGGGCTCACGCAGGTGCTCGCGGCCGGGCCCGACCTGCTGCGGCGCTGGGAGCACGCGCCGGACCCCTACGCCAAGGCGGTCATCAGCTTCGCCGCCGACGCGCGGCGGCTGGGGGTGCTGTCGCCGATCACCGAGGCCACGTTCGAGTCGGCGATCGGCGGCTACCTGACCTCGTCGCAGCGCGTCAACCGGCCGCCGCAGTGGCTCGCCGACGCTCTGGCGTTCAGCCAGCAGGAGGTGCACGGTGCGGTGGCGGCGCTGGCGACAAGGGACGATGGCCGGACAGGCCGGCTGACCGGCTATGTCGTCGCGGACTACGTGGCGCAGCACGTCCGGCGTGCGGAATGCCCTCCGGCCAGCGCGTGGGAGGCGCTCGTCGCCGGTGTCGAAGACGCGGAAGACCTGCGTCGCCTCGCCTTCGCGGCCACCGCCCGCATGCGATACCGCCACGAGGAGCAGGCGCTGCGGCGACTTCTGGAGCTCCACGGAGAGGGTGTCGTCGAGCTCGCCGGAGTGCTGTGCGCAGCGGGCGCGTTCAGGAGGCACTCGACCTGCTGCGCCAGCACCTGGACACGACGCCGGACGACCGCGTCGCGGCGGCCCGCCATGCCCACATCGCCACGCTGACCCGGCGCGCCGGCGAACTGCGTGCCGCCGCGGAGGCCGGCGATGCCGAGGCCGGCTGGCGGCTCGCCGAGCTGTGCGCTGACGGCGGCGTGGCCGATGCGCTGCGAGCCAGGGCGGACGCCGGTAGCCTCCTGGCCGAGGAGGACCTCGCGGCGTTGCTGGCCGACCGTGGCGCCGTCGACGAGCTGCGGTCGCGAGCCGACTCGGGCAAGCAGCCGGCCGCCGACGCCCTCGCCGAGCTGCTGGCCTCGCACGGCCGCAGAGACCTGCTGCAACAGCGGGCCGAAAGAGGAGACCAGGCTGCCGCGCGGCAGCTGATGAAGCTCCGCGACTCGACCACTGCGGCGGACGGTGCCGCGGTGCAAGCGCAGATCGCTCACCTGCGACGCGGGATCATCGGCGGCGACGATGCGGCGGCCCGGCAGCTGACCACTCTGCTGTTCGACCTTCGCAACGAGGCCGAGCTGCGGTGCGAGGTCGACGCCGGCACACTTCAGGCCGCCGAGCGGCTCGTCGCGCTGCTCAACGCCGACGAGAACGTCGACCGTTCGTTCGTCGACCGTCTCCGCACGCACGGCCTCGAAGCGGACGGCGCCCCCTGGGTGCCCGGGGAGGCGTGACGATGGACGCGATCACGATGCTGCGCGGCGAGGTGGCCTGGCACAAGCAGCTGGCGGGGATTCCGGTCGACCGCGTCGTGCACCTCGGCGGCGTCCCCGCCGCTGACATCGTCGCGGCGACGGCCCGCTTCGACGACCTCCCGGCATCGGTCGTGGTGACGCCCGCGAAGGCGGCCATCGGAAGCGTCGCGGTGTTCGTGTCCGAGGTGATCGACGCCCTCGACGTGGTGGCGCGACAACTCCTGCACGGATGGCTGCCCGAGGCCGAGCAGCTCGACGGTCCGCAGGGGGCCGCTGTGGCCGCGATCCGGGCGATCGCGATCGAGCGGGCCCGCGCCGCGGGGCTGCCGAGCGCCTTCCTGGCCGATCTCGCGGAGCGTGCGTTGACCGGCCGGCCGTCACCGCGGGTTCGGTTGCGGCCGGGGACACGGGTCGCAGGGCTTGCCCGTGTCGTCGCGACGGGCTTTCAGCGTGACCGGTTGGTGTTGTCCATGCCGGTCGGTCGCGTCGCTGTCGCGGGCGCGGAGTGGCTCGCCGATCACGGACGGCTGGGCGTTTGGCTCACCGGGGCCGGGCCACCCGGCCCCGAACGCTGCTGCACCGTCCACCTCACGCCACCACCACCGGCGGTGACGGGGGTCGCGGCGGCCGTCGGAAGGCCGCATCCCAGGAGCACGGTCGAGGCCGCCCTCGAGTCCGTGCTGCGGCAGCAGCACGAGCGGTGGGCGTATGGCCGGGCCTGGAACGCGACCTACCAGCCGTCGCCGCTACGCGGCGCGATCCGCCCGGATCTGCTGTGGGCGGCTGAGCGCGTGGTGGTGGAGCTGGACGGGCCGGAGCACTGCCGGCCCGCGCAGTACGACGCCGACCGGGTCCGCGACGTCCAGCTCCAGCTGGACGGTTATGCCGTGCTCAGGTTCACCAACGCGCGGGTGCGGCACGACGTGCAGGCGGTGGCGGCGCAGATCGAACACCTCATTCGGACCCGAAGGCACGACTTGGCGAAAGGACAGCAGGGTGGCTGACGACCTCACCCCCTCGGAGAGCGCGCTGCTCATCGTGTTGATGGCGGAGGCCCGGGAAATCTCCAACCCCGAGCTGCAGGACCGTTACCAGATCACGCTCACCGGCAAGAGCCGGGAGAAGCTCAACAAGGCCGGCTACGTCAGGAGCGACAAGGTGGGTCGCTCGTTCGTCCACCAGCTCGACGACAAGGGCTGGGAGCGGATGCACCAGGCGCTCAACTTCGACAGCCCACGAGCCCGGGCGTTGGGCGCGGCGTTGAGCGCGCTGCACGACAACCTCCGGGAGCGGGTGCTGGGGCGTCACGCCTACCACCGGTTCAGCGAGATGTTCGCGCACACGCCGGAGCCTCGGGATGACGTCGAGGCGCGGATCCGGGAGACCTACACCGCGCTGGCACCACACCTCGGCGCGTGGGTGAAGCACACCGACGTGCGGGGAAAGCTCAGCGACGTGCCCGCGGCGGCGTTGGACGAGGCATTCTCCCTGTTGAGCCGGGCCGAGGACGTCGAGATGATGCCGGAGTCCAACCAGAAGACACTGTCCGCCGAGGACCACCGCAACGCTGTGCGTGTCGGGGGGCAGGACACGCACCTCATGGCCATCGGCACGCGATGAACGAAGACGACCGCAAGGCACTGGCGGCGCTCAGGTTCGACTGGGCGCCCGTGCCCGACGACGTCTGGCGCCCGTCACCGTTCCACGTCGAAGGGCTGCACCAGGGCGTCATCAACGACGTCCTGGCGGGCCTGGCGGACGCGCACGCGAGCGCCGACGGCAGCCCCTTGGGCCTGGTGCTGAAAGGCCGCCGCGGCTCGGGCAAGACCCACCTGCTGGGCTGGGTCCGGCAGCAGATCCAGGACCAGGGCGGCTACTTCTTCCTGGTCAGC
This sequence comes from Dactylosporangium sp. NPDC049742, assembly GCF_040674675.1. Taxonomy (NCBI): domain Bacteria; kingdom Bacillati; phylum Actinomycetota; class Actinomycetes; order Micromonosporales; family Micromonosporaceae; genus Dactylosporangium; species Dactylosporangium sp. NPDC049742. The sequence continues at coordinate 35,065 of NZ_JBFANF010000005.1, forward strand.
GTGCTGGATGCCGAGGGGTTCTGGGCGAGCGTCCTGGACTCGATGCTCAACGGCCTCTTCCGTACGGTCCCGGACAGCGACACCCAGCTGCGGCTGTTCCTGCGGCGGCTCGCGTCGGTGGTCGGCGCCCCCCGGACGGCGCGCCGAGCCGTCATGGGCGAGACCGAGCTGACCCCGGCCGCGCTGGACGCGTTCCTCCTCGGCCTGGCCGAGCATCACCGGGAGGTCGCACGCGAGTGCGACGACACCCTCCGTGCGCTCGCCCTGTCCGCTTCCGACGACGTCGCACACCGTGACCTCGCGGAGAACTACTTCAGCTCGGAGCCGGACGCCGACCACGAGGAGCGCACGCGCTGGCGTATGCGACGCCGTCCCCGCCCCGCACAGATGATCGTGCGTGACCTGTCGCGGCTGCTGGCGCTGACCGGTCCGACGGTGATGGCCGTCGACCAGATCGACACGCTGATCTCGCAGTCGTCGATCACGTCGCAGGACGGCCAGCCGTTCGAGCCGGCGGACACCGGCGACTGGGCCCAGCTCCTGGTGCTGGAGCAGCTCGCGCACGGCCTGATGGCGCTCCGCGAGATCACCCGCCGGACCCTGACCCTGGTGGCGTGCATCCCTCCGTCATGGATGCTCATCAAGAGCCGGACGACCGACACCGTGCGCGACCGGTTCCGCGAGCCCGCCGAGATGCTGACGATCCAGCAGCCGGCCGTGGCCCGGAGCATCATCGAGAAGCGGTTCGCCCACAGCTACGGTCAGATCGGGTTCACGCCGCCGTATCCGACCTGGCCGGTGCGTCCCGAGGCGTTCGAGACGGCGGCCAAGCACACGCCACGGCAGTTGCTCATCGAGATCGACGAGCACGTCCGGAGCTGCCTGCTGCACGACGAGGTCCGCGAGCTCGAGCGGCTCGGCGAGGCGCCGGCTACCGGACCGAGCCCCGCGCCGCCGCTGGCACCGCCGAGACTCGCGGATGAGGCGCGCGAGCGGTTCGACGCGCGATTCGCCGAGCTCCGGGATGAGGCCGACGTCTCGACACCGCTCGACCCCGACCGTGAGGATGCGATCGTTCCTGGCCTGCTGTCCGCCGGGCTGACGGCGTGGATCATCGAGCAGGGGATGGCCGAGGAGACCCTGAGCCAGGACGGCCCACCCGGCGCGAAGCCGATCCTCCACGCGCGGCTGCGCCGCACGCTCGACGAGGACAACGAGGACCAGGCGCACTGGTCCTTCCGGGCGATCAGCGCCAGGCATCACGGTGTCGCCGCGCTGCACCGCATCAACCGGGCGGTCACCGCGGCGGGCGTCGACAGCAGGGTGGCCAAGCGCCGGCTGTTCTTCCTGCGCAACGGCGCCTGGTCCGGCGCCAAGACACTCGCCGTCATCAAGGAGCTCAAGGGCAGGAACACGGCGACGCTCGCCTTCGGCGAGCCCGATCTGCGCACGCTCGCCGCGCTCAAGGTCCTTCTCGACGAGTCCCATGCCGACCTTCCGGCGTGGTTGATGGCCCGGCGACCGGCCAGCGAGGTGCAGGTCTTCCGGCAGGCAATGGCGGACCTGGAAACGCCCGCGCAGCCCGACGCGCGGCCCCTCGCCGGCGAGCCGCCGGCCGTTCCCCGGCAGGCTGGCGGCGACGCGCCGTCCGCGGCACCGATGCTGACCGTCGGCCACGACTTCTCCACCGGCGCGCCGGTTCGGCTGGCCGTGGAGTCGTTGCGTAAGCACGTCGCGATCTTCGCCGGCTCCGGGTCGGGCAAGACGGTCCTGATCCGGCGCCTCGTCGAGGAGTGCGCGTTGCAGGGTGTCTCCGCCATCGTGCTGGACCCGAACAACGACCTGGCCCGGCTCGGCGATCCCTGGCCGGCGCAGCCCGAGGCGTGGGGGGCCGGTGACGCGGACAAGGCCGCGGCTTACATCGCCGGCACCGAGGTCCTGGTGTGGACCCCCCGCCGGGAGACCGGACGGCCGTTGAGCTTCCAGCCGCTGCCGGACTTCAGGAGCGTGCTCGACGACCCGGACGAGTTCAACGAGGCCGTGGACTCCGCGGTCGCCGCACTGATCCCGCGGGCGCGCCTGGACAGCCGGGCGGCCAAGGCGCACCTCGGCCTCGCCGTCCTACGGCGTGCCGTCGACCACTACGGCCGCCGCGGTGGCGGCACCCTGCGCGGTCTGATCGACACGCTCATGGATCTGCCCGACGGTGTCAGCGAGCTCGACGGCGCGGACAAGATCGCCGGCGGGCTGGCCCAGACGCTGACCGCGTCCATCGACAACGATCCGATGTTCGGCGGCGACAGTACACCGCTGGACCCGGCGGTCCTGCTGCAACCATCGGACGGCAGGCGGGCGCGGATCTCGGTGATCAGTCTCGTCGGGCTGCCCGCCGACGACATGCGCCAGAGCTTCGTCAACCAACTCCAGATGGCGCTGTTCGCGTACATCAAGAAGCACCCTGCCGGCGACCGGCCGCTGCTCGGCCTCTTCGTGATGGACGAGGCACAGACCCTCGCACCGTCGGGGACCATGACGGCGTGCACGCAGAGCACGCTCGCGCTGGCCTCACAGGCCCGCAAGTACGGCCTCGGGCTGGTGTTCGCCACCCAGTCGCCGAAGGGGCTGCACAATCGCATCCCGGGCAACGCCGCCACCCAGTTCTACGGCCTGCTGAACGCCCCGATCCAGATCGACGCCGCGCGGGAGATGGCGAAGGCGAAGGGTGGCGACGTCCCCGACATCTCCCGGCTGCGCTCCGGTGAGTTCTACGTCGCGGCCGAGGGCGAGGCGCCCCAGAAGGTCCGGACGCCGCTCTGCCTCAGCCACCACCCGAAGAGCCCGCTCACCGCCGAGGAGGTGCTCGGCCGTGCCCGGGGGCGGGCGGGTGCCGGCGGCGTCAGCTGAGGACGGGTTCGGTGCGCAGTTCGTGGGCGCCGTCGGGGCGGGTGACCTCGTAGTACAGGCGGCCCGGGACGGTGGTCAGGTAACGCAGGCCGTGTGGCGGGTGGGGGGAGCCGCAGGGGGCGGCGGTTGCGGCGGTCAGCGGGCCGAAGAGGCCGTCGGGGCCCAGGGTGCCGGTGGCGGTGCCGGTGCGCTCCTCCCAGTTCTCCCCGGCGGTGGCGCGGCCGTCGTACGTGGCGGTCAGCGTCCCCTCGCGGACCGAGACGGCGGAGAGGCGGACGCCGCGGGCGTCCCAGTGGCCGGGGCGCGGGGCGAGGGCGACGCCCTGCCAGGCCCAGTCGACGCCGTCGGGGCTGGTGGCGTACCAGGTGGACATGCGGTCGGCGTGTTCGGGGGTTTCCAGGGGGTGGACGGAGGCCCAGAGGTGCCAGCGGAGGCCGTCGAAGTGCAGGACGGGGTCCTTGACGCCGATCTCGGCGGAGCCGGGCAGGACGGTCAGGGCGGGGGCGTCGCCGAGCTTGCCCGGCTCGTCGGCCTCCAGGAGGTCGACCCGCCAGTGCTTGGTGCCGGGGGTGGCGATGCTGACGTACAGGCGCCAGCGGCCCTCGGGGGTGACGACCAGGGCGGGGCGCTCCAGGGAGGCGCCGCCGAAGCGTTCCCTGGTGACCTCGGCGAGCGTGGTGAAGTGCACGCCGTCCGTCGAGCGGGCCACGACGTTCGCGTACCCGCGACCCGAGCCGATCGGGCGGCGCAACCGGTACGCCAGGAACACCGACGAACCGAGCATGATCGCGCTCGGCCCGCCGGCCCAGTTGCCGGGCCCGCCGGCGGGTGGGGCGACGACGACGTCGGAACCTGTCAGGCGGGGCAGTGCGGGCAACGAAGACTCCTAGCGGTAGTTGCTGGCGTGCTCGAGGCTCAGCCAGTCGGCGTACGACTCGCCGGAGACCTCCTGCAGCAGCTCGATCTCCTCGACGAACCGGGGCAGCAGCGCGGCCCGCTGCTCGGCGGTGACCTTCGGCCGCCTGCCGTGCTGGCGGTGCAGGAGCGCGAGCAGCGGGGTGCTGAACGCCCGGCGCACCGGCACGGGGAACCGATGCCCGATCCTCCCACCGTTGCGCAGCAGGAGGCGCAGACCGGCGTTGACCCGCGTGTCGGCGACGTACCGGCGCACGTTCTCCGGCGGGATCTCCGCCACGTGCCCGGTGCTGACGCCCAGGAACGCGCAGACCCGGTCGACGGTGGCCGCGGGGTCGTCGCGGAGGTCCTTGTAGCGCAGCAGCAGGAGCCGCTCACGAGGGAAGAAGCGCAGCAGGTGGCGCAGCTGGCTGCCGTACCGGCCGAGCGCCGTGTAGTGCCAGAAGTCCGCCCAGCCGGCCGCCTTCCTGGTCTCCTCCAGCTCGACCGCCCGCAGGAAGTCCGCCTCGGACTCCAGGCCGGCGCCCCACAGGTGGGACCAGTTGGAGTGGGCGCGGTCGACCGGGTCGCGGAGCACCAGGACGAGCTTCGCGTCCGGGACGAGCTTCGCGATGCGTTCGTGCGCCGCCAGGTCGTACAGGTAGAACGGCGTCGCCTCGCCCCGCAGCGCCCCTGCCGGTGCGGGGTCGAACAGCGCCTCGTAGTCCGCCCGGCGCCACACGTGCTCCTGGTAGGTCTGCCGGTCGCCGGGTCCGCCGGTCGTGGGCGGCGGGCCGTCGGACAGGAAGAACTTGGGCTCCTTGACCTCTGGGAGGAAGAGCTGCGGGTGTCGTACGAGTGCCGCGTGCAACGCCGAGGTGCCCGCCTTCGGGACCCCGGCGACCAGGAAGTCCGGCAACGCCATCACAGTCTCCTACCTATCTTGTCGATAGGAAAGATAGCCTAGCTGCCACGGGAGAGGGACGACAACGGAGTCCGCCGATGGCATGCTGCGGGGATGAGCGTGGTCTCTGTCATCAACTACAAGGGCGGGGTCGGCAAGACCACACTGACGGCCAACATCGGCGCCGAGCTCGCCGCCCGCGGGCGCACGGTGCTGCTCATCGACCTCGATCCGCAGGCGAGCCTCACGTTCTCCTTCTACCGGCCCGCCGAGTTCGAGTCGCGGCCCACGATCCTGCCGTGGTTCGCCGGTTACCTCGCCACCCGCGTCGCCGAGCCGCTGCACAAGTACGTGGTGAGCCCCCGCGAGATCAACGCCGTGGTGCAGCCCCTGGGTGGCCGGCTGGACCTGCTCGCCGGTGACCTCGGGCTCATCGAGGTCGACCTCGACCTGGCCGCGGCGCTCGGCGGTGCCCGCCTGCGGGCCGGCAGCCCCCGCTACCTGCCGGTGCACCGGCTGCTCGCCGACGCCCTCACCGACCACGCGTTCGACGGGTACGACTCGATCCTCATCGACTGCGCACCCAACTTCAACATGGTCACCCGCACCGCCATGGTCGCCAGCGACCACGTCGTGGTCCCGGCCCGCCCCGACTACCTGTCGACCCGCGGCATCGACTACCTGCGGGCCCGCATGTCCCGGCTGGTCGAGGAGTACAACGCCGCCGCGCCCCACCCGATCAACCCGGAGATCGTCGGCGTCGTCTACACGATGGTCCAGTACACCGGCGCGGGCCCGCTCATCTCGCAGCGCACCTCGGTCAACGAGACCTCCCGCATCGAGATCCCCGTCTTCCGCCAGACCGTCCGCGACAACAAGACCGCCGTCACCGACGCCGGCGAGCGCAGCCTCCCCGTCGTCCTCGCCCCGCCCGGCACCGCCTCGATCGAGACCCTACGATACGAGTTCCAGCAGCTGACGAGCGAGTTCCTGGCGCGCACCCGGATCTGAGGAGCCTTCCGCGATGACCGACCCCGCCGACCTCGCCCACGACGTCCTGCTCAAGGTCGCGGCGTTCGTGAAGTCGCTGCCGGCCGCGCAGCTGGCGGACCTCGCCTCCGGCGCGGCGAAGCTCACCCTGGTGTCGAAGGCCGGCGCTCCCACCACCGCGTCGAGGCCCTTGTCCCGCCCCGTCGCCGAGATCGAGACCATGCTGTCGGAGATCGGCACCCGCGCCGCGGCCGTGCAGTACCTCAACGACGAACGCCTCACGGTGGCCCAGCTCCGCGAACTGGCCAAGGTCCTCGGCGTCGCCCTCCCCGGCAAGTCCACCAAGTCCGACATCACCACGAGAATCGTGGACTCGGTCGTCGGCCGGCGCCTGGACGCCTCGGCCATCGACCGCCTGGCCGGCCGCTGACCATTCGCACCGGGCCGGCCACCCCGACCGGGTGAGTCGGTCAGTCGCGGCGGTGGCGGCCGGTGGGGCGGGGGCGGTCGGCGCGGGTGTCGAGGAGGGCGGCGGTGCGGTGGAGGACCTCGTCCCACATGGAGGTGGGGGTGTTGCCGGTGATGAGGGTGGCCAGGTCCTCGGCGAGGCGGTCCAGCTGGGTCATGTCGACGGTCGGGTCGGGGTCGGGTTCGATGACGGCGCGCTGGCGGGGGATGCGGGCGGTGACGTCGGGGCCGGGCTCGACGGGGAGGGGGTCGCCGGAGCAGACGATGTCGAGGTAGCGGATCGTGCGGGTGAGGGCGACGAACAGCAGCCGGTGGCCGCGGTCGTCCTCGGCGACGATCTCCTCCGGTTCGACGACGATGACGGCGTCGAACTCGAGGCCCTTGGCCTCCTGGGGGCTGACGAGGTTGATCGGGTGGTCCAGCTCGCCCTGGTCGGCGCGGCCCCACTGCAGGTCGTTGGCGTGCAGGGCGAACTCGAGCTCGGACCGGCAGGCGGCGGGGCAGACGATGCCGACGAAGCGGCCGCCGAGGGCGTGGTCCTTGGCGACGAGGGCGGCGCGGCCCGCGCGTTCGGCGGGCTCGACGACGTGGATGCCGGGGTCGGCGGGGCCTTCGCGGACGGCGCGGGTCGGCTCGACGTCGGGGGCGGCGACCGGTAGCAGCTCGGCGGCGAGCTCGTAGACCTGGCGCGGGACCCGGTAGCCGTACCGGAGCCCGACGACGACCTGGGGCAGGACGGCCGGCAGGTGCTCGGTGACCTCCTCCCAGTGGTCGCGGGCCCAGGCGCCGGTGGACTGGGCGAGGTCGCCGACGACGGTGAGGGAGCCGGTCGGGCAGCGGCGGGCGACGGCGCGCAGCTGCATCGGGGAGAGGTCCTGCGCCTCGTCGACGACGACGTGGCGGTACCGCCGCTGCACGCCGTTGAGGAGGTCCTCCAGCTCGTCGAGCAGCGGCAGGTCGGCGTTGCTCCAGATCTGTTCGGAGAGTTTGTCGGCGCCGCGGCGGTGCAGCAGCGCCAGCTCGTCGGCGGTGAACTCGTCGCCGGCGGCGCCCGCGAGCCTGGCGCGGGAGCCGAGGAGGGTGCGCAGGAACGCGGCGGCGCTCTGCAGGGGCCAGAGGCGTTCGAGGAGGTTCTCGACCGGGCCGAGGCGCTCCGGGTCGGTGGGGCCGCCGCGGGCGCGGACGAGGTCGGCGAGCTGCGCCCGGAGTCGCTGGCGGCGTTGCGCGTACGGGCCGCCGGCCTGCCGGGCGGACGCGACCGCGGCGGCGACCTCGACGCCGGAGAGGGTGAGGAACGTGCCGTCGAAGAGCATCCGCTCCGCGGGCTCGGGGGTGCCGACCCGGTTCTCCAGGGCCCGCGCGAGCAGCCGGGCCATCCTCGCCTCACCCTTGATCCGCCGGGTCTGCGCGGGTTCCGGCCGTCCACGTTGTACGGGCGGCGCCAGCTGGTCGATGTCGAGCTGCACCACGTCGGCGTCGCCGAGGCTCGGCAGGACGGTGCGGATGTAGCGGGTGAAGGCGGGGTGCGGGCCGACGACGAGCACGTCCTGGGGGCGCAGGCGGTCGCGGTGGTTGTACAGCAGCCACGACACGCGGTGCAGCGCGACGGCGGTCTTGCCGGTGCCCGGGCCGCCCTCGATGACGAGCAGCTGGTCCAGGGGTGAGCGGATCAGCCGCGACTGGGCGCCCTGGATGGTGGCGACGATGTCGGTCATCGTGCCGGTGCGGCCCCGGTCGAGCTCGGCCAGCAGCGCGTCGTCGGGCCCCGCCTCCGCGAGGGCGGCGACGGCCGTCGCGAGCTGGGCGAAGACGACGTCGTCGAAGTCGCGGATCCGGTTGCCCTCGCAGTGGAACGTGCGTTTGCGCCGCAGGCCGCGCGGGTCCTCGTGGGTCGACTCGTAGTACAGGGCGCCGATCGGGGTCTGCCAGTTGACGACGAGCACCTGCCGCTGGTCGTCGAAGACGGTCTCGCGGCCGATGTAGAACGTGTCGTCGACGCCCGAGCGGCCGGGCGGGTCGGCGGGCAGGCAGTCGATCCGGCCGAACGCGACCTGCTCCTCCGGTGGGGCGATCGCCTCCTTGCGGCTGCGGCGGAAGACCGCGAGCCGGCGGCCGGCGCCCGCGTTGGCGGCCGCGTCGAGGACCTCGCCGAGCTCCGCCCGGGCGCGTTCGCGGTGCTTGCGGGCGAGGTCGAAGTGCTGCTGCTCCATGGCGATCTCGGTGGCCAGCTCAGCCGGCTTGGACTCCACGGCCCGCCTCTCGCACGATCTTGACCACGCTACGTGATCTCCAGATTACCCGGTGACAAGGACCTCGGTCGATCCCCCGTTTCGTGGGCAGATCGGCGGGTAGCGCCCGGCCGTGCTGATCAGAGCGGCGTTCCTCGCCCTGCTGCTGTCGTTGCTCGGGGCCGCATACGTCTCGGTGGAGCCCGCCTACGGCGCCAGCGGCATCAAGGCCGAACGCGGGCATCTCGTCGAGGCGAACGGGGAACGGCTCGTGCTGCGCGGGGTGAACCACGGGTACTACTTCGGCAAGGGTCCGAAGTCGGTGTTCGCCGACATCAAGGCGGCCGGGGCCAACTCGGTGCGGGTCGCGCTGTCCAGCGGCACCGGGTTCCCCGCGACCACCCCCGCCGAGGTCGCCGGGATCATCGGGCAGTGCCGGGCGAACCGGCTGATCTGCGTGCTCGACGTGCACGACACGATGGGGTACGGCACGGAGCCCGGCGCGGCGACCATCGCCCAGGCCGTCGACTACTGGCTGACCCTGCGCAAGGTGCTGCTGCGGCAGGAGTCGTACGTCATCATCAACGTCGCCAACGAGCCCTCCGGCCACGCGGTGAACATGGACTGGATCGGCGACACGAAGCGGGCGATCCAGCGGCTGCGCGGCGCCGGCCTGCTGCACGCGATCATGGTCGACGCGCCGAACTGGGGCAACGACTCGTTCCACGTCATGTACGACCACGCGGCGGAGGTGTTCGCCGCCGACCCGGAGCACAACACGGTCTTCGACGTGCACATGTACGGGCCGTTCAACACCCCGGACAAGGTCTCCGGCTACCTCGACACGTTCGTGCGGCAGCGGCTGCCGATCGTCGTCGGGGAGTTCTCCTCGATGCACCAGTACGGCGACCCGGACGAGGACGCGATCATGGCGTACTGCCAGCTGCACGACCTCGGGTACCTCGGCTGGGCGTGGAGCGGCAACAGCGCCGAGTACCACTATCTGGACATGGTCGAGGCGTTCAGCCCGGCCCGCCGGACCGCCTGGGGGAAGCGCCTCATCGACGGACCGGACGGCCTGCGGCGGACCTCCCGGGAGGCCGGGATCTACGGCGGCTTCTGGTTGGCGGCCAGACGATGAAAAGCTGTGCGGGTGACGAACCAGGAGCCGCCGGCAGGGCGTGACACCCGCCGAAGCCTCGAGGCGAGCGTGCGCTCGATCGAGCGGGCCGCCGGCGCCCTCGCCACCGCGAGCGTGGCGCGGATGGACGAGACGCTGCCCTGGTTCCGGGACCTCCCCGCCGACCAGCGGGCGTGGGTGATGCTGGTCGCGCAGGCCGGCGTCCGGTCCCTGGTCGACTGGCTGCGCAACCGGCAGGAGGGCGGGACGCTGCCGCCCGACAGCTCCGACGAGTTCTTCGACGCGGCCCCGCGCGCCCTGGCCCGCTCGATCAACCTCGGCCAGACCGTCCAGCTGATCCGGGTCACGATCGAGGTCGTCGAGGAGCAGCTGCCGCTCCTGGCCGCCGAGGGTGAGGAGGCCGGGATCCGCGAGGCGGTGCTGCACTACAGCCGGGAGGTCGCGTTCGGCGCCGCCCGGGTGTACGCGCGGGCCGCGGAGACCCGCGGCGCCTGGGACGCGCGGCTGCAGGCGCTGCTCGTCGACGCGCTGCTGCGCGGCGACTCCTCCGACGTCCTCGCCAGCCGGGCGGCGGCACTGGGCTGGGCGGACGCGCCGCCGGTCGCGGTCGCGGTCGGCCGGTCCCCGGGCGGGGAGGCGACCGCGGTGCTGCACACCGTCTACCGGGCGGCCCGCCGCATCGGGGTCGAGATCCTCGGCGGCGTGCACGGCGACCGCCTCGTCGTGGTCCTCGGCGGCGCACCCGACCCGATCGCGGCGACCGAGCGGCTCCTCGTCGGGTTCGGCGAAGGCCCGGTCGTGGTGGGGCCGGCGGTGCCGTCGCTGGACGAGGCGACCGAGTCGGCCAGGGCCGCCCTGGCGGGGTTCCGGGCCGCGCCCGCGTGGCCGGCCGCGCCCCGCCCCGTCGCCGCCGCGGACCTGCTGCCGGAGCGGGCCCTCGCCGGCGACGCGGAGGCGCGGCGGATCCTGCGGCAGGACATCTACGGCGCGCTCGTGCGGGCCGGCGGCGAGCTCCTGGAGACCCTGGACGCGTTCTACGCCGGCGGCGGCGTCCTCGAAAGCGCCGCGCGCGGGCTGTTCGTGCACCCGAACACGGTCCGGTACCGGCTGCGCCGCATCGGCGAGGTCACCGGGTTCGTCCCGCTCGTGCCACGTGACGCGTTCGCCCTGCGGATCGCGCTGACGATCGGCAGACTGGATCCGTTCGCACCCGCACCCTCGAGTCCGCCGTCCCAGTGATGCACGGGCAGCTGTGACCCAGTCGCGTGACGCACGTCGCAGCCCCACGTGACGCACGTCGCAGGGCAGGTGAACAGAGCGTTGCGGTGGGTGACGGCGTGGATCTGTTGGGGCAACACCACGCAAACTCTTGTAGGGTTCCTACAAACGACCTGGTTCACTTTGGTGTGTCGCGCTACCCGCGCGATTGACGGAAATCCGGAAAAGTCATAGACGTGCTCGCCGTACTCGCCCCAGGGCAAGGCTCCCAGAAACCCGGCTTCCTGACACCGTGGCTCGCGCTGCCCGGCGCCGAGGCCCGCCTGCGCTGGTGGTCCGTCCTCGCGGGCGTCGACCTGGTCCACCTCGGCACGGAGGCCGACGCGGACGAGATCAAGGACACCGCGAAGACCCAGCCCCTGCTCGTCGCCGCGGCACTGCTCGCCGCGGAGCAGCTGCCGATGTACGACACCACGATCGTCGCCGGGCACAGCGTCGGCGAGCTCGCCGCCGCGGCACTGGCCGGGGTGCTCAGCCCCGAGACCGCCGTCACCCTCGCCGCCGTCCGCGGCCGGGAGATGGCCGCCGCGTGCGCGCTGGAGCCGACTGGCATGAGCGCGGTCCTCGGCGGCGACCCCGACGAGGTCATCGCCGCCATCGATGCCGCCGGCCTGTACCCGGCCAACCGCAACGGCGCCGGCCAGGTCGTCGCCGCCGGTTCCCTCGCCGGCCTGGAGAAGCTCGCCGCCGCGCCACCCGCCCGCACGCGGATCATCACGCTGCAGGTCGCCGGCGCGTTCCACACCCCCTACATGGCACCGGCCGAGGAGGCACTCGCCGCGATCGCGGCCGGCGTCCCCACCGCCGCCCCGGCGAAGCTGCTGCTGTCCAACCGGGACGGTGCCGTCGTCGAGCACGGCCCGAGCATGCTGCAGCGCCTCGTCAAGCAGGTGACCGCGCCGGTGCGCTGGGACCTGTGCATGACCGCCCTCGCCGACCTCGGCGTCACCGCCGTGATCGAGCTGGCCCCCGCCGGCACCCTCGCCGGGCTCGTCAAACGGACCATCAAGGGCATCGAGATCGTCACCGTCCACACGCCCGACGACCTGACCGCCGCCCGTGACGTGATCACCCGCCACGGCAGCGCGCCGGTCCTCGAGCCGCACCCGCAGGGCAACGTGGTCCTGGCGACGGCGGCAGGCACGTTCACCCCCGCCGAGGACCTGACCGAGGGCGCCGAGGTCGGCGACGGGCAGCGCATCGGCACGGTGCAGACCCCGCAGGGCCCGGTCGACGTCACCACCCACGGCGCCGGTGTGCTCGCCGAATGGCTCGTCACCCTCGACGACCCGGTCGCGCCCGGCCAGCCGCTCGCTCGCATTGGAGACCAGCTATGAACCAGCCGACCGGGTCGAAGATCCTCGCGTTCGGGCACTACCAGCCGTCGCAGGTGGTCACCAACGACGACCTGTCCAAGGTGATCGAGACCAACGACGCGTGGATCCGCGACCGGGTCGGCATCGCCGAGCGCCGCGTCGCCGGCGCGGAGACCGTCGCCGACATGGCGACCGCCGCCGCCGGGAAGGCCCTCGCCGCGTCCGGGCTCACCGCCGCCGACATCGACCAGGTGATCGTCGCGACCTGTAGCTCGGTCGACCGCTGCCCCAACGTGGCGACCCGGGTCGCGGCGAAGCTCGGCATCCTGGCGCCCGCCGCGTACGACCTGAACACCGCCTGCTCGGGCTTCTGCTACGGCCTCGCCGGCGCCGACCACGCGATCCGCGCCGGGGCCAGCCGCAACACCCTCGTCATCGGCGCGGAGAAGCTCTCCGACGTCGTCGACTGGACTGACCGCACGACCGCCGTGCTCTTCGGCGACGGCGCCGGCGCCGCGGTCGTCACCGCCACCTACGGCGACGAGCCGACGGGCGTCGGACCGGTCGTGTGGGGCTCCGCGCCCGAGAAGGGCGACGTGCTGAAGATCGAGGGCTGGCGCCCCTACATCAAGCAGGAGGGCCAGTCGGTCTTCCGGTGGGCGACCACGGCCATCGCCCCGTATGCGCAGGCCGCCCTCGACCGGGCGGGCGTGCAGGGCAAGGACATCGCCGCGTTCGTCGCGCACCAGGCCAACACCCGGATCATCGACGGCATCGTCAAGCGGCTCGACCTGCCCAACGCGATCATCATCAAGGACCTCGTCGAGTCCGGCAACACGTCGGCGGCGAGCATCCCCCTCGCGCTGTCGAAAGCCATCGAGCGGCGTGAGGTACCCTCCGGCGCGCCGGTGCTGCTGTTCGGCTTCGGCGGCGGCCTGACGTACGCGGGCCAGGTCGTCCGCTGCCCCTGAGGCACGCCAGCTTTTGTTTCGCCAGCGTTCGACTTCAGGTCGGTGCTGCGTCAACCCAAGGAAGGAAAGCTCTATGTCCACCCGTGAAGAGATCGCCGGCGGTCTCGCCGAAATCCTCGAAGAGGTCGCCGGGGTCAACCCCGACGACGTCGCCGAGGACAAGTCGTTCACCGACGACCTGGACGTCGACTCGCTGTCGATGGTCGAGGTCGTGGTGGCGGCGGAGGAGAAGTTCGGCGTGAAGATCCCGGATGACGAGGTGCCGAACCTCAAGACCGTCGGTGACGCCGTGTCGTACATCGTGAAGTCGCAGGCCTGAGAGCCGTTTGCCGCGGTCTCGGGTCGTGGACGGTCACCCCGGACCTGCCCGAGACCGCGTCAAGAAGGTCAGCCCTCATGTGGGTCAGCCAGAGAGGTGTAGTGCTGTGAGTGTTGAGGTCGTCGTCACCGGACTCGGGGCCACCACGCCCCTGGGCGGGGATGTCGCATCCACCTGGGACGCCATGCTCGCCGGGAAGTCGGGCGTGTCGGCGCTGACCGAGGACTGGGCCGCGCAGCTGACCGTGCGGATCGCCGCGCAGCTGGCCGTGGAGCCCAGCACGGTCATCGACCGGGTGCAGGCCCGCCGCCTGGACCGGTCCGAGATGACCGCGATCATCGCCGCCCGCGAGGCATGGGCCGACGCCGGCGCCCCCGAGGTCGACAAGCTGCGGCTCGCCGTCAGCGTCGGCTCCGGCATCGGCGGCGCGCAGACCCTGCTCGCCCAGGACGACATCCTGGAGGCCAGCGGGCCGCGCAAGGTGTCGCCGCACACCGTCCCGATGCTCATGCCCAACGGCCCCGCCGCCTGGGTCGGCCTGGAGCTCGGCGCGCAGGCCGGCGTGCACTGCGTCGCCAGCGCCTGCGCCACCGGCGCCGAGGCCATCGCGCACGGCCTGGACCTGATCCGCCTCGGCCGCGCCGACGTCGTGGTCGCCGGCGGCACCGAGGCAGTGATCCACCCGCTGCCGATGGCCGGGTTCGCCTCGATGCGCGCCATGTCGATCCGCAACGACGAGCCCGAGCGCGCGTCCCGCCCGTGGGACAAGGGCCGCGACGGGTTCGTGCTCGGCGAGGGCGCCGGCGTCATCGTCCTGGAGCGCGCCGACCACGCCCGCGCCCGCGGCGCCCGCATCTACGCCCGGCTCGCCGGCTCGGGGCTCACCTCCGACGGCTACGACATCGTCCAGCCGCACCCGGAGGGCGACGGCGCCGTCCGCGCCATCGACTTCGCGCTCCGCGACGCCGGCATCGCCAAGTCCGACGTCGTCCACGTCAACGCGCACGCCACCTCGACGCCCGTCGGCGACCTGGCGGAGATCAAGGCGCTGCACCGGGCGCTCGGCGACCACCCGCTGCTCACGTCCACCAAGTCGATGACCGGGCACCTGCTCGGCGCGGCCGGCGCGGTCGAGTCGATCGCGACGATCCTCGCGATCTACCACGGGGTGGTCCCGCCGACCATCAACCTCGACGACCCCGACGAGGGCCTCGACCTGGAGGTGGCCGCGCACAAGGCCCGCCACCTGGACATCCCGGCGGCGCTGAACAACTCGTTCGGCTTCGGCGGCCACAACGCGGCGCTGGTCTTCGCCCGCGCCTGAGGTTTCGCCTGATCGGACCGGGGGCCTGCGGGCCTCCGGTCCTTTCTCGTCTCCCGGCTCAGGGGTCAGTTCGGAATGAGCCGGCGGAGGCAGATGACTGAGCAGGCCAGGCTGACGAATGCTTGGTGGATGTCAGCTCGGCGTTCGGTTCGCAGCCTGAGCTTCTTGAACGCGCGCAGCCAGGCGGTGGTGCATTCGACGGGCCAGCGGTGTGTACCGAGGCCGGATCACCGCCAAGGGGATACCGGCGGCGTCGGTGATCAGGTGGTGTCTGCTGCCCAGCTTGCCCCGGTCGACCGGGCTGGGACCGGCGAGGTCCCCCCTTCGAGTGCCCGCAGATGCGACGAGTCGACGATCGCCGCGGAAAGATCCAGGCGGCCGGCAGCGCGCAGCTCGGCCAGGATTCGGTCGTGCGACTTTGCCAGACCCCGGCCTCGTGCCACTCCTTCAACCGCCGCCAGTACGTGGCACCCGACGCGCCGAACGCCGCCGTCGGCAACTCGTTCCACGACACACCGGTCCGAGCAACGAATTCGCCAGCTTCGCCCGTACAGGTGCCGCATCACGCGCACCAACGGCTCTCCCCGGATATGTCCGCTGCGCGAATATATCCGAAATTTCGGGTATGTCGGGAGCGCCCGATCGGGCACGGCGCAGCGGGCACCGCGTCAGCTGCAGGCGCTCGCCGGCAGGCCCTGCACCGGCACCGGTGAGCGGCCCGGGGCCTTCGCCTTGCCGACCAGGACGTCGGCGAGGGCCAGCATGGACGCCTGCGTCGAGGAGTAGGTCGCGACCAGGGTCCCCTTCGCCGAGCGCAGCACGTACGGGGTGTCCACCGCCACCGTCACCGCCGCTGACGAGGACAGGTCGGAGGTGCCTTTGCCGTACCCGAGCAGCCGGACCTCCGAGCCGCCCTGCTTCACCACCGTCGCGCCCGCCGCGGTCAGCGCCGCCTCCAGCCAGCCGCGGGCCGTCTCGCTGCCGGCGCTGGTGACCCGGACCGGGCCGGTGACGAGCGCACCCGTGCAGGGGCCGCGCAGGACCGTGACGGCCGCGGCGGCGCTCGCCCGGGCGGCCGCCTTGCCGGCGTCGCCGTCGACGACGGACGCCTCGGGGCGCGGCACCGCGGCGAGCCGGAACTTGAGCGTCAGGATGCGGGTCGCGGCCTCGGTGAGGCGCTGCTTCGTGATCCGGCCGGAGCGCACCGCGTCGAGGAGGCCCTTGTACGCCTCCGTCAGCTTCGGCGGCATCAACAGGATGTCGTTGCCGGCCAGGAAGGCCCGGA
Source organism: Dactylosporangium sp. NPDC049742 (assembly GCF_040674675.1). NCBI lineage: Bacteria > Bacillati > Actinomycetota > Actinomycetes > Micromonosporales > Micromonosporaceae > Dactylosporangium > Dactylosporangium sp. NPDC049742. The sequence goes on from NZ_JBFANF010000005.1 coordinate 51,087, forward strand.
CCGCGGCCTCACCCGGCCCCCACTGCTCAGCGGGCTCCATGTTCAGCGCATCGGTGACCACGACCCCGGTGTAGCCGAGCTTCGTCCGCAGCAGGTCGATGAGCACCTTGCTGGAGAAGGACGCCGGTACACCCGGATCCACCGACTTGACGTCCAGGTGTCCCGACATGACGAGCCCGACATCGGCCTGCGCCGCGGCCACGAACGGCGGCAGGTCACCGGACTCCAGCGCCCCGGCGCTCTGGCCGAGGACGGGCAGGCTGCTGTGGCTGTCGACGGTGGTGTGGCCGTGCCCCGGGAAGTGCTTCACCGTCGCGGCGACACCCGCCGCCTGCAGGCCCTTGACCGCGGCGGACACGTGGGCGGCGACGAGCTTCGGGTCGCTGCCGAACGACCTGGACCCGATCACCCCGCCCGGCTGCGTGCCGAGCACGTCGGCGTCGGGGGCGAAGTCGAGGTTGATCCCGATGGCGGCGAGCTCGGTGCCCGCGGCCTTCCACGCCGCCTCCGTCAGCGCCGGGTCGCCGCCCGCGCCGAGGGCGAGGGCGCTGGGCAGCTGCACCATGCCCTCACGGATGCGGGTGACCTGGCCGTACTCCTGATCCGTGCCGATGAGCAGCGGGATCTTCGCGGGCAGGCTGAGCGCGGCGGTCTGCAGGCCGGCGGTGAGCTTCGTGACCTGCGCCGGCGACTCGACGTTGGTGGTCTTGTTGGTGCCGGCGGTCGGGTCGTCGGCGCTGCTGGACACCAGGATGATCCCGCCGAGGTGGTACTTCTTGACGATCTCAGCCGGGGTCGCGGCGCCCGCGTACGCCTTGTTGGCCGACACCGAGCCGGACGACACCTTGTCGGCGTTGTTGCCGTAGGCGTACGGCATCAGCAGCTGCCCGACCAGCTCCTCGTCGGACAGCTTGGCCACCAGGTCAGCGGCCTGCTTCGCCGGGTCGCCGCCCGGCTTGACCGCCGAGTCCTGCGCCGTGGCGGACGGCGCCGGCGAGCCCGGTTTCCCGTCGGAGCACCCGCTCACGAGGACGGCGACCGCCGTCATGGGCACGAGCAGGCGGGACATGGATTCCAGACGCGGCACCGTGCCACTCAACCATGCACGTGCAACTCACGCTGTCTGCATCTTCACCCGACCCGGGTCGTTCTTCAGATCACCCGGGTCTCGTCTCGCCGGTGCCGCTCTCAGCTCGCCGCGTCGCTCAGCTCGCCGTGGTTCGCTCAGCTTGCCGTATTCCGCTCAGCTTGCCGTGGTTCGCTCAGCTTGCCGTGGTTCGCTCGGGTCGCCGGGTCTCGCTCAGCCGACGCGGGTGAGCAGCGTCATGGGGACGCCGTCGGCCGCGTGCCGGTAGGGCTCCAGCTCCGCGTCCCACGGGCCGCCGAGGGCCTTCTCCATGGCGTGGGCGAGCGTCTCGTACCCCCGAGACGTCGCGATCAGGCTGCGGAGGCGGTCCTCGGACAGGACGATGTCGCCGTTGGCACTCGTGGAGCCGTGGAACAGGCCGCGCCCCGGCACGTGCATGAACCGCTCGCCGTCGACGCCGTTGCTCGGCTCCTCGGTCACCTCGAAACGGATCATGGGCCACTGCCGCAGGGCAGCCGCCAGCTCGCCCCCGGTGCCGGACATGCCGGACCAAGAGCACTGCGCCCGGCGAGCCGACGGCTCGACAGGCTGCGGCGTCCACTCGAGTCTGACCGGCGCTCCGAGGACGCGTGCGATCGCCCACTCGACGTGCGATGACACGGCGAGCGGTGACGAGTGGACATATATGACGCCACGCGTGGGCACGTACAACCTCCCGGAGACCGAGGTGCGTCTTCCCCTACGACCTCGAACCCGGCACGGTCTGCCCTGTAGCTATGTGCTTGTGGGACTCATGATGACGATGATGCTCTCGGTGCGCCAGAGAATCGGCAACTCGGGTCCTACGAAATGTCCAACGGGTGGAGGCTCCACCAGGTAACTCACTTTTTTGGGCCGAACCCGTCGGGTGTTACAGTTTTGCTGTCTTTCCTGGGGCAGCAGTCTGCGATCTTCGCGGTTGGCGACCCTTGCGTCAGTACAGCACGACCTTCCGTAGTTAAAGCCTCGACAAGGAGTTCCCGCCGTGGCGACCAACACCTCAAAGACCGCGCGGGCCTCAGTCCGCGCAGGCCAGGCCGCAGCCGGCGCCCTGAGCGTGCTGGGTGAGTTCAAGTACCTCATCCCGCTCAACGGCGGCAAGCACGTCTACGTGCGCAACCTGACCAACGGCAAGACCAACCGCCTGGCGACCTCGTCCGACGCGTTCGTCGAGGAGATCCGCGTGCTGGCCGGCGCCGGCCACGCGACCAAGGTGCGCGTCGAGCTGCAGGCCCTCAACGTGGCCCACCCCGGCCACGGCTGGGACGCGACCGAGCAGCGCCTCGTCGACGCGGGCGTGTTCGAAGCCGCCTGACCGGCGCCTCCGCACAGCTCTTCTGCACAGCTCTTCCACACGGCCGCCGCCCGGGTCCCGGGCGGCGGCCGTGTCACTCCCGAAATGCTCCCGAAGATCGCCGGGGTAGTTCGACGTACTTCCGGGTAACAATGGTTCATGGGTACCGTCGTCTCCTCCCCCAGTGTGAGGCTCCCGGACGGCGCCCGCCTGTACAGCGTGCTGCACACGCCTGACCCCGCCCCGGCGGCGCACGGTGCGGCACGGACCCCGATCACGGTGGTCCTCCTGCACGGCTGGACGCTCGACAACCGCCTCTGGCGGCAGCAGATCGCCGATCTCCCGGCCCGGCTCGCCACGTTCACGACGAGGCCCGTCCAGCTGCTCGCCTTCGACCTGCGCGGCCACGGCCGCTCCTCCGCGACCTCCGGCACCGACGCGACCCTCGAACAGCTCGGCGACGACCTGGCCGAGGTCGTGACCCAACTGGTGCCCGAAGGCCCCGTCGTCCTCGTCGGCCACTCCCTCGGCGGCATGGCGATCATGGAGTACGCCCAACGCCACGCCACGGCCTTCGCCGCCCGCGTCGTCGGCGTGGCCCTCATCTCGACGTCCGCGGAGGGCTCGTCCCGCACCAGCTACGGCCTGAGCCCCCGCCTCGCCCGCGTCATGCGGATCCTCGAGATCCAGGGCGCCGGCCTGCTCGCCCGCTCCGGCGCCTGGCGCCCCCACCGCCGCCTGATGCCCCTGCTGTCCCCCGGCGTGCGTTGGCTCGTCTTCGGCGACCGCGTCGACACGTCGTGGGTGGCCCTGACCGCCTCGATGGTCGGCAACGCCCCCTTGTGCGCGATCGGCGGCTTCCGCCCCTCGGTCGACCTCCACCACCGCGTGGAGACCCTGGCCGCGATGCGCGGCCTGCCGGTCGCGGTCCTGGTCGGCACCCTGGACCGGCTGACACCCCCCGCCTGCGCCGCGACGATCACGGGCGAGCTCCCCGACGCCGAGCTGATCACCTGCGACGATGCCGGCCACATGCTGCCCATCGAACGCCCCGACGCCGTCACCGACGCCATCGCCGGCGTGATCCGCCGCGCCGCGAACACCATCCGCATGGCCCGCCACCGCCCCCGTGCCGCAACCCCACCCCCCAAGGCCGTCAAGGTCCCACCCACCGCAAACCCCACCCGCACGACCGTCAAGGTCACGCCGACCGCAACTTCCGCCCGCAAATCCGTCAAGGTCACACCCACCGCAAACCCAGCCCGCACGACCGTCAACGTCACACCCACCCCAACCCCTGCCCCCAAGACCGTCAAGGTCACGCCCACCGCACCCTCAGCCCGCAAGACCGCCGCGACCACACCCACCGCACCCTCAGCCCGCAGACCCGTCAAGGTCCCACCCACTGCACCCGCAGCCCGCAAGACCGTCGAGGTCACGCCCACCGCACCCACAGCCCGCAAGACCGTCGAGGTCACGCCCACTGCACCCGCAGCCCGCAAGACGGTCGAGGTGACGGCTACCACACTCCCAACGTTGACGGCCGTCAAGGTCACGCCTACCGCAACCGCCGACGTCACGAGCGGCGCGACCACAACCGCCGAGACGACGACCACCGAGCCCACGACCGCCGAGTCGGCCACCCCCGCGCCGACCACAACCACACCCGCCGCGAAGACGGCCGCCGGCCCTCCACGATCCACTTCCGCGGCCGCCGAACTCCCGCCGTCCCCTCCCGAGGCCACCGAGACCGGCACCGACGACCCCGAGATCAGCGCGACGGCGGCCTGACGGCCGACCCCGAGATCAGCGCGACGACGCCCCGACGGCGCGGGCAGAGCACAACGACGGCGCGGCAGCAGCTACGCGAACGCGCGCACCGCCGCAGCGACGCTGACCCGTCCACCGCCGCAAGCGACGCGGACCCCATGCACCGTCGCAAGCGACGCGGACCCCATGCACCGCCGCAGCCGACTCGCACACCGCGACGGCGACGCAGGCAGGCCCGTGCGAAGCCCGCAGTGCCGCAGGCCCGCGCGAAGCCGCGTCCGAAACGGCGGCGCCGCGGGTCCGTCGAAGCCACGGTGCCGCGGGTCCGTGCGCGGGGGCGAGCCGCGCTGCGGCAAAGGCCACGTCGACGGCGACCGGCGTTGACGCGAGGTCCGCTCCGAGTAGTGCCTAGAGTTCGACCCCGGCGGCGCGACCGGCTCATCCGACCGTAGCACAACCGAACAAATTTCTTGTCGGTGTGGCACCCACAGTACCAACGCCGTCACAGGGCCGGTCAGTGGGGTGGGGTGACGGTCACGCCGTCCAGGGTTTGCACGAAGGCGGGGCCCAGTGCGGTCGCCGGGGTGTGGGTGCCTGGGGGGATGCCGCCGGCGAGGACCGCCTGGACGGCGCGGAGGGAGGCGTCGGCGGTCAGGGCGTAGGCGTTGGGGCCGGTCAAGGTCGCGGTGAGGGTGGCGCCGGAGGCGTCCGTCACTTCGCCCCAGACCTCGCAGCCGGTTTCCGCGCGGCGGGTCTCGGAGGGGCCGCCGGCGGGGATCAGGGCTCGGGCCACCGCGCGCAGCGGAGCGAGCCGGAGCAGCCGCACGAGCGGCGACGCGGCGTTGCGGGGCAGCCGCATGTACACGGTGATGTCGGGCACGCCGGTCGAGTGGTACGCGGTCACGAGGTCGCCCCAGCGGGTGGCGCCGACGGGGCGTGGGCCCGACGGGAAGGGGACGGTGCGGGAGGGGGTGCCGAACGGGGTCTCGACGAGGCGGCCGGCCACCCGGCGGCGGGCGCCGGACGCGGCCTCGGCGAGGCTGGTGCGGGCGGTGCCGCGGCTGAGGCCGCCCGGGGCGTCGAAGGCGAGCTCCAGCCGCACGGCGCCGGGCATGGCGGCGGCGAGCATCGCGGCGAGGCAGTCGGTGGGGACGACGTCGAAGCCGGCGCCGGTGAGAAGGACCACGCCGGCGGCCGAGGCGCGGGGTGACTGGGCGAGCATCCAGTCGAAGACGTCGAGCTCGCCGGTGATGTCGAGGTAGTGCACACCGGCGGCGAGGCAGGCCTCGACGAGGGGGCGGGCGGTGGCGGCGAACGGGCCGGCGCAGTTGACGACCGCGCTGACGCCGGACAGGTCGGGTGCGGTGAGCGGGAACGACCGGTGCGGCAGGCCGAGCGGGTCCGCGATGCCGGCCACGGCGGCGGAGCGGCCGGCGAGCACGGGGCGCTCACCGCGGGCGGCCGCGAGCCGGGCAAGAAGTGACCCACTGTAACCGTTGGCGCCGTACACCATCCATGTCACGGTCGCCACGGTATGAGAAGGTGGAGGCCGCGGCAAAGGTGGAGCCACAGCGAACGCACAGCACGAAGGCACGAAAATAGCCAGCGGGGCGAACCGCGGGGAGGCGACTGTGCATCACATCGAGACATGGATGGCGACGCTGTCGCCGATCTGGGTCTACCTGCTGGTCGGCGGCGTGATCGGGATCGAGAGCATGGGGATCCCGGTGCCGGGCGAGATCACGCTCGTCACGGCGTCGTTGCTGTCCGTCACGACGAAGATCGACCCGTGGATGGTGGCCGCGTCGGCGTCGGCGGGGGCGATCATCGGTGACTCGATCGGCTACTTCATCGGCCGGCGGGGCGGGCGGCACCTGCTCGAGCGGGTCGGCCGGCGGTTCCCGAAGCACTTCGGGCCCACGCACCTGGCGAAGGCTGAGCGGGCGTTCCAGCGGTGGGGCGTGTGGGCGGTGTTCTTCGGCCGGTTCATCGCGCTGCTGCGCATCCTCGCCGGTCCGCTGGCCGGTGCGCTGCGGGTGCCGTATGGCAAGTTTCTCGTCGCCAATGCGCTGGGCGGTCTGACCTGGTCGTTCGGCACGGTGTTCGCGATCTACTCGGTGGGCCGGGTGGCGGAGAAGTGGCTGAAGGACTTCTCCTGGATCGCGCTCGCGGTCGCGGTCGTCGCCGGTCTCGCCACGACGTGGTACCTGCGCCGCAAGGCAGCCGCGGAGGCCCGGGCCCTGCGCGCGGAAGCCGAGAAGACCCCCGCCACCACCCCGTAAGCCCCGGGAAGACCCCGCAACCACGTCGCAGGAGCAGCGGCGCAGTAGGCTCGTAGGGTTGTTTTTAACCCGGTGCATAGGGGTGGGGCGTTGAACGACGCGGTTCGCGAGTCGGAGATCGCCGCCGAGCAGGCTTACCTCGACCGGGTCTACACCCGCCTCGACCAGCTGCGGATCACTGCGGCCGAGGTCGAGCGCGAGGGTTACAGCCTCGCCAGGGTCGGCAACTTCGGCGCGCTGGTGGAGCGCGACGCGATGGTCTATCACGCCGCGAAGCGGCGCCGGGCCCTGGAGAGCGAGCACGACGGTCTCGTCTTCGGCCGCCTGGACCTCGGCCCCGACGGCCGGTCCGGTGACGGCAAGGACGCCGCGTCCGCGGACCCGGTCGTGCCCGGCGGTGAGGTGCGTTACATCGGCCGGTTGGGGCTGCGCGACGAGACGTACGAGTCGCTCGTGGTCGACTGGCGGGCGCCCGCGGCGGCGCCGTTCTACCGGGCCACCCCCGCCGACCGGATGGGGGTGGTGCGGCGGCGCAGCATCCGCAGCAGCAACGAGAAGGTCGTCAGCATCGAGGACGACCTGCTGGATCCGGAGGCGGCGCCGAGCGACATGGCGGTGATCGGCGACGGGGCGCTGCTGGCGAACCTGTCCCGCGCGACGGGCACCGGCATGAAGGACATCGTCGCGACGATCCAGCGGGAGCAGGACGACGCGATCCGCTCCCCCAGCCTGGGTGTGACGATCGTCCGTGGCGGGCCGGGCACGGGCAAGACGGCGGTCGCCCTGCACCGCGCCGCGTACCTGCTGTATGCGGACCGTAACCGGTACGAGTCGGGCGGGGTGCTCGTCGTCGGCCCGTCGGACGTGTTCGTCGGGTACGTGTCGCGAGTGCTGCCGTCGCTCGGTGAGGACACCGCGTCGCTGCGGTCGCTGGGGCAGCTGCTCGAGGGGGTCCAGGGCACCCGGCACGAGCCGCCGGAGGTGGCCGCGATCAAGGGTTCGCTGCGGATGCAGCGGGTGCTGAGCCGGGCCGCCCGGGGCCCGGTGCCGGACTCCCCTGAGCGGATTCGGCTGTTGTACCGCGGGGAGCTGCTGGTCCTGGAGCGTCCGGCGCTCGACGAGCTGCGTCGCACGGTGCTGAACCTGGGGGTGCGCCGCAACGCCGCGCGGGCGAAGGCGGCGGGGCACGTGCTCGACGCGTTGTGGCGGCAGAGTGTGGAGCTGCTGCCGTCGGGCCGGCAGCAGAAGCGGGAGGAGTTCGCGCCGGACATCGCGGAGCGGCCCGAGTTCGTAACTTTCATGCGGGGCTGGTGGCCGGTGCTGCGGCCGGCGGAGGTGCTCGGCTGGCTCACGGACCGTCACCGGTTGTCGCGGTGGGCGAACGGGGTGCTGAGCAACCGGGAGATCGCGGTCCTCGCCGGGTCGGTCCGGCCGGACGACCCGTCGGTGGAGGACGTGGCGCTGCTGGACGAGCTGCAGGAGCTGCTCGGCGACCCGCCGGTGCGCAAGCGGGTGGCGCGGGATCCGTTCCATGTCGCGGAGGGGGTCCGGGAGGTCACCACGTACGCGGACCGGATGGCGGCGGCGCGGGCGCAGGCGGTGGAGCGTCCGTCGGACTACCGCGACTACGCGCACATCATCGTCGACGAGTCGCAGGACGTGTCGCCGATGCAGTGGCGGATGATCGGCCGTCGCGGGCCGAACGCGACGTGGACGATCGTCGGTGACCCGGCGCAGGCGGCGTGGGGTGACGCGGCGGAGGCGGAGCGCGCGATGGACGGCGCGATCGGCACCCGGCGCCGGTCGGCGTTCACGCTGACCACGAACTACCGCAACTCGGCGGAGATCTTCGAGGTGGCGGCGCGGGTCATCCGCAAGGCGCAGCCGGACATCGAGCTGCCGACGGCCGTGCGCTCCTCGAACGAGAAGCCTGTACTGACGACCGTGACGGCACCGGAGCTGGAGGCGGCGACCCGGGCGGCCGCCCAGACGCTCCTGGACCAGGTCGAGGGCACGGTCGGGGTGATCACGCCCACGGCTCGCCGCGACGAGGTCGCCAAGTGGGTCGCGGGGCTGGACGAGCGGTTGCAGACGGTGGGGGCGCTGGACTCGAAGGGCATGGAGTACGACGCGGTCCTGGTGGTCGAGCCGGCGCAGATCAGGGACGAGGCGAAGACCGGGTTCAGGACGCTCTACGTGGCGTTGTCCCGGGCCACCCAACGTTTGACCACGGTAGGAACCACACCCTTCTGAACACCGTTCGCACAGTTCTCTGTTCGAGTTTGTTGACTTCTGGTCGGCTAGGTTCGAAGCTGTAGCGCATGCGAGCGCACCTTGCCGCCCTTCGAGGGGGTGTCCACCCGGCCGTCAACTTCGGCCGGGCCACCGGGGTGCACACCGTCCCTGGCGACGTAACGTCTGCGTTGGAATCTGCGATGGGATTTGCCATCCGCGCAGCCGCGCCAGCCGCTGCGCCTGCGAAGGGAACGGCGTGATGCTCGCACAGCAACGTCAAACGGCCATTCTGGATCTGGTGCGCCGGCACGGTGGCGTTCGGGTGAGCCAGTTGGTGCGCCAGTTCGGCGTATCCGACATGACCATCCGCCGCGACCTCGAGGCACTGGCCGACCGCGGCCTGGTCGACAAGGTGCACGGCGGTGCCACCATCGCCGGCCCCGGATCCACCGAGGAGCCCGGCTTCGACGCCAAGTCGGTGCGCCAGCGCAACGAGAAGGCCGCGATCGTCGAGCGGGCCGCCAAGCTCATCGAACCGCACACGGCGGTGGCGCTGTCCGCCGGCACCACCACGGCGGCGCTCGCCGCGCACCTGGTCGATGTCCCGGGACTGACCATCGTCACGAACTCGATCCCGGTCGCCGACACCCTGTACCACGCCGGCAGGCCCGACCAGACGGTCGTGCTCACCGGCGGTATCCGCACCCCTTCCGACGCCCTCGCCGGCCCGGTCGCCGAGGCGGCGATCGGCTCCCTCAACGTCGACGTGCTGTTCCTCGGTGTGCACGGCATGAGCCCGCGGACCGGTTTCACCACGCCGAACCTCATGGAGGCCGGCACCAACCGCCTGATGGTCTCCGCCGCCCGCAGGCTGGTCGTGCTCGCCGACCACACCAAGTGGGAGATGGTCGGCATCGCCACCATCACCCCGCTCGACGAGGCGGACATCCTCATCACCGACGTCGGGCTTCCCGCCGAGGCACGGGTGCAGCTCGCTGAGCGCGTCGGTGAACTCATCGTGGTCGATCCGAACGGTTAGCCACCCCAACTGGAGAACGAGTGAAGCGCACGGTCACCCACCTCGCCGACGGTCGGGAACTCATCTACTTCGACGAACGCGACGACGCGTCCAGGGACGCCGTCGACCTGCGGGAGCTGCCGCCCCCGCCCGCCGCGTCAGAGATGCGTCACGACCCCATCCTCGATGAGTGGGTGGCCATCGCCGCGCACCGGCAGTCCAGGACGTTCCATCCGCCGTCGGACGAGTGCCCGTTGTGCCCGTCGTCGCCGGCGTGGCAGAGCGAGATCCCCGCGAGCGAGTACGACGTGGTCGTGTTCGAGAACCGGTTCCCGTCGTTCAGCCACCGGGTCGGGCCCGAGCAGGGCGACGTCCTGCCGGGCCTGGTGCCGACCCGGCCGGGCGCGGGCCGCTGCGAGGTCGTGTGCTTCACCTCCGACCACAACGCGTCGTTCGCGTCGCTGTCGCAGGCCCGGGTCCGCACCGTGATGGAGGCGTGGGCGGACCGCACCGCCGACCTGTCGACCCGCGACGACGTGGAGCAGGTCTTCTGCTTCGAGAACCGGGGCACCGAGATCGGTGTGACGCTGTCGCACCCGCACGGGCAGATCTACGCGTACCCGTTCGTCACGCCGCGGACCCGCCGGATGCTGGAGTCGGCGCGGGCGCACGAGGGCAACCTGTTCGCCGACGTGCTGGCGGCCGAGCGCGCCGACGGGTCGCGGGTGGTCGCGCAGAACGTGCACTGGACGGCGTTCGTGCCGGCGGTCGCGCGGTGGCCGTTCGAGGTCCACCTGTACCCGCACCGGCAGGTCCCCGACATCCCGGCGCTGACCCCGTCGGAGCGCGACACGTTCGCCCCGATCTACCTGGAGGTGCTGCGGCGCCTCGACGGCATGTTCGGGCTGCAGATGCCGTACATCGCCGCGTGGCACCAGGCGCCGGTCCGGGTCGACCGGCACCTGGCGTACCTGCACCTGCAGCTGTTCAGCACCCGCCGGGCGCCGGGCAAGCTCAAGTACCTCGCCGGGTCCGAGTCCGGCATGGGTGTGTTCGTCAACGACGTGCGGCCGGAGCAGGCCGCCGCGATGCTGCGGGAGGTCCAGCTGTGACGACGGCCGCGGAACGCCTCGACGGACCCGCTCAGAGTCTCTGGGTGAGTCCGGGGCGGGTGAACCTCATCGGCGAGCACACCGACTACAACGACGGCTTCGTGCTGCCGTTCGCCCTCCCCCACGCGACCGCGGTCAGCGGCAGCCGCCTGCCGGAGCGGCGCTGGGAGGTCACGTCGGAGCAGACCGGCGAGACGGTGACCTTCGATCTGCGGGACAAGGTGGACGGCTGGGCGTCCTACGTGGCGGCGGTCGTGTGGGCGCTGCGGGAGGCGGGGGTCGACGTGCCGGGCGCGCGCCTGGCCGTCGCCTCCGACGTGCCGTTCGGCGCGGGCCTGTCCTCGTCGGCGGCCCTGGAGTGCGCCGTCATGGCCGTGCTGGTGGACCTGGCCGGCGCGGACGTGCCGACGCGGGACCGGCCGCGGCTCGCGCAGCGCGCCGAGAACGAGTACGTGGGCGCCCCGACCGGCATCATGGACCAGGCCGCGTCGACGCTGTGCCGGGAGGGTCACGCGCTGTTCCTGGACTGCCGGTCCCTGGCGACGGAGCAGGTGCCGTTCGACCTCGCCGGCGCCGGGTTGAAGATCCTGGTGGTGGACAGCAAGGCGCCGCACGCGCACGTCGACGGCGAGTACGCGGCCCGCCGCCGGGCGTGCGAGGAGGCGGCGGCGATCCTGGGGGTCACGGCGCTGCGTGACGTCGACGTCGACGGGCTGCCCGACGCCCTGGCGAAGCTCGACGACGAGACCATGCGCCGCCGGGTCCGGCACGTGGTGACGGAGAACCAGCGGGTCCTGGACACGGTCGACGTGCTGCGCGCCGGTGACCTGCGCGCGGCGGGGCCGCTGATGACGGCGTCGCACGAGTCGATGCGCGACGACTACGAGATCACGGTGCCGCAGGTCGACACCGCGGTGCGGGTGGCGCTCGAGCACGGCGCGCACGGCGCCCGGATGACCGGTGGCGGGTTCGGCGGCTGTGTCCTGGCGCTGGTCGACGAGGAGGGCTGCGACGCGGTGGAGACGGCGGTGCGGGAGGCGTTCGCCGCGAACGGCTTCACGCCCCCCGACACCTTCGTGGTGACGCCCGGTCCGGGCACCTACCGCGTCAGCAGGTGAGTCAGCACGTCAGCCGGGCGTCGGCCCAGTCGGCGTGGTCGTAGTCGATCGAACCGGCCCCCGCGGTCACGAGCCGCAGGTTGGTGCGCCCGCTGACGGCCACGTCGACGGCGACGGGTGCCGCCGCGGTCACCGTCGGGCTGGTCCACAGCGTGACGCCGTCGGCGACGACGCTGAACACCACCCCGGTCGAGGACGTGCCGATCTCCGCGTCGAGGCCGGCGACGGCGGTGAACCGGCTGCAGGCGCCGCCGAGGGGCACGGTGACGTCGCCGGCGGCGTGGACGCCGACGCCCTTCGGGTAGCTGACCCCGCCGACGGTGATGACGCTGCCGTCGCCGGCGGCCTGCTCGCCGTTGGAGGTGTCGCGCTCCGCCGGCCCCCAGCCGTTGGTGGCGGTGCCCCAGGTGCGGTCGCTGACGGCCGTACCGGTGCCGCTGCCGCCGCACACGAGCGTGGGTGCGCCCCAGTCGGCGTGGTCGTAGCTGATGCCGTTGCGGGCGTCGGTGGCGCGCAGCTCCAGCGTCAGGTAGCCGCCGGTGGACACGGTCAGCCTGGTGGGTGCCTGGCCGCCGGTCTTCACGCCCGTGTACCCGAGGAGCCGGCCGTCGCCGTACACCGCGAACCGCACGGAACCGTTGGCGCCGGCCTCGGCGTCGACGCCGACCTGGGCGGTGAACGTGCGGCAGGCGCGGCCGAGCCAGACGTGGACGGCGGCGTCGGCGTGCGCGCCGATGCCCTTGGTGAACGCGGTCCCGCCGATGTTCAGGGCGGCGCCGTCGCCGGCGGCCTGTTCGCCGTTGGCGCGGTCGCGTTCGACGGGGCCCCAGCCGCCGCTGGAGGCGAGCCACGGCAGGTCGCTCACCTGGAAAGTGCCGGCGGCGGGCGCGGCCGCGAGGGTGCCGGCGCGGGTCACCCGGAACATCGCGACGCCGTGCGACGGGACGGTCGCCGAGAGCGTGCCCGACGTGGTGCCGGTCGCGCCCGTCCAGAGGTTCTTCGTGGTGTACGAGCTGGAGCCGCCGATGCCGAGGGCGGCGGTCGTGGTGCTGATCGAGGCGGCGGCGCCGCCGCGGTTGAACAGCACGGCCGCGAGGGACCCGTCGCTCATGGGTTTCGCCCACACCTCGGTGTCGCCGTTGTCGACCATGCGGCGGCCCTGTGAGCCGCCCCAGTCCTGGTTGACGGCGATGACGTCGGCGTTGCGCAGCACGTTGAGCGTGGCCGCGGGGACGCTGCGCAGGTCGTTGCCGAGCAGCAGCGGCGAGGACAGCAGCGACCAGAGCGAGAAGTGCGCGACGTTCTCGTCGGCGGTGAGCGGGCCGTTGCCGACCTCGAGCATGTCGGGGTCGTTGTAGTACCCCTTGCGCGCGAACGTCTCCAGGCCCGCCTGCTGGTCCAGCAGCGACGTGACGCTGCCCCAGCTGGCGTTGATGTCGCCGGTGGTGCGCCACAGGCTGCCGCCGACGTTGGGCGCGAACTCCCACGGCGCGTCGTCGCCCCAGTTGCAGATGCTGTAGACGATGTGCCGGCCGGTGGCCTTCAGCGCGTCGCCCATCGCCTTGTACCGCTGCACGGCGGGGCGGCCCTGGTTGTTGCAGTTGTCGTACTTGAGCAGGTCGATCCCCCAGGACGCCCACGTCTGCGCGTCGACGGTCTCGTGGTCGAGGCTGGCCGGCAGGCCCTGGCAGGTGGCGGTGCCCGCCGAGGAGTAGATGCCGAGCTTCAGCCCGCGGGCGTGCACGTAGTCGGCGATGGCGGCGATCCCGCCGGGGAAGCGGACCGGGTCGGGGCGCAGGCGGCCCTGCGCGTCGCGGGTCGGGGCCATCCAGCAGTCGTCGATGTTGACGTACGTGTACCCGGACGCCTTCAGCCCGGTGCTCACCATGGCGTCGGCGGTCGCCTTGATGAGGTTCTCGTCGATGTTGCAACCGAACCGGTTCCAGCTGTTCCACCCCATCACGGGGGCGGTGACGGGACCGGGCTGCGGGGTGGCGGTGGCGGACGCCGGTTTTGTCACGATCGAAGTGAGGACTGTTGATGCGAGCAGGGCCGCGGCGGCGGCCGTCAGGGCGCGCGTCAGCGCCCGGGGACTTCGGGTCATCCCAGCTCCCAGGTCGAGTAAGATCGAAAGTGTTGAATATTGTGGCATACGCGAGCGCGAATGGACACGATCGATCGCCTCGGTGTCGGGACAACTTCGGCAAGGTCTCGAACATGTGACAGTTGGTGTTTGGTTTTGGTCGGGTGGGTGGAAAGTCTTGACAGAAAAAGTTGGAGGATGAGTGAATGCGGTACACCCCGAACGCGGCGTGCCTCGCGCCGCGGTCCCCCTCGCTCAAGGGAGTGACCCGACATGATCGATATGCGTGGCCGCTGGCGGCCCGCCCTGGCCGTTCTCAGCGCCTCCGCCCTGCTGCTGACCGGCTGCGCGAAGTCCGAGGACGACCCGGCCGCGAAGACCACCGCCGACAGCTCGGCCGCGGTGCAGACGACGAAGTCCGCCGCCGCCGGAGGCTCCACCTGCACGCTGACGAAGTTCGGCGGCCAGAAGGTCGACCTGAAGACGGCCACCATCGGCTTCTCCCAGTCGGAGAAGGAGGCCAACCCGTTCCGCATCGCCGAGACCCAGTCCATCAAGGACGAGGCGGCGAAGCTGGGCATCCCGGCCGCGAACCTGAAGGTGACCAACGCCGACTCGAAGTTCGACAAGCAGATCACCGACGTCAGCACCCTCATCGACCAGGGCGTGCAGCTGCTCGTCATCGCGCCGCTCAACTCCGACGGCTGGGACTCGGTCTTCCAGAAGGCCGCCGCGAAGAAGATCCCGATCGTCACCATCGACCGGAAGATCAACGCGAAGCACTGCACGGACTTCCTGACGTTCATCGGCTCGGACTTCTACGAGCAGGGCAAGCGCGCCGCCGACAAGATGGCCAAGGCCCTCAACAACACCGGCACCGTCGCGATCCTGCTCGGCGCCCCCGGTAACAACGTGACCACGCTGCGGACCAACGGGTTCAAGGAGCAGATCGCCAAGGTCGCCCCGAACATCAAGATCGAGTTCGAGCAGACCGGCCAGTTCTCCCGCGAGGAGGGCCAGAAGGTCTCCGAGCAGCTGCTGCAGTCCAAGCCCAACATCAACGGCATCTACGCCGAGAACGACGAGATGGCGCTCGGCGCGATCACGGCCCTCAAGGGCGCCAGCAAGAAGGCCGGCGACGTCAAGATCGTCACCATCGACGGCACCAAGGGCGCCGTCCAGGGCATCGTCGACGGCTGGATCTACTCGGTCATCGAGTCCAACCCGCGCTTCGGCCCGCTCGCGTTCGGCACCGCCACGAAGTTCTTCAACGGCGAGGAGATCGCGGAGAACATCATCATCTCCGACCGCGAGTACGACTCCGCCAACGCCGCGGCCGACCTGGGCCTCGCGTACTGACCCACCGACCGTTCGCGGCTGACTGTCGCAGCATGGCCCAGGTCGGGGATGATCCCGGCCTGGGCTTTCCTCTAGATGGGACCTCTCGCATGTCCGCTCCGGACGCGCCGCTGCTCGAAGTGGCAGGCGTCAGCAAACAGTTCCCGGGGGTGCGCGCCCTCGACGACGTCTCGTTCACCCTGCGCGCCGGCGAGGTGCACGCCCTCGTCGGTGAGAACGGGGCCGGCAAGTCGACCCTGATCAAGGTCCTCACCGGCGTCTACCAGCCCGACGGCGGCGACCTGCGGCACCTGGGGCAGCCCGTCACGTTCAACGGCCCGCTCGACGCGCAGGCGGCCGGCATCTCCACGATCTACCAGGAGGTCAACCTCGTCCCGCTGATGAGCGTGGCGCGGAACCTCTTCCTCGGCCGGGAACCCCGCAACCGGCTCGGCCTCGTCGACGTCGCCCGCATGAACCGGGAGGCGGCCGAGGTCCTCGCCGGCTACGGCATCACCTCCGACGTGCGCCGCCCGCTGGGCCTCATGGCGCTCGGCGCGCAGCAGATGGTCGCCCTCGCCCGGGCCGTCATGGTCGACGCCCGCGTCGTCGTCATGGACGAGCCGACCTCCTCGCTCGAACCCCGCGAGGTCGAGACCCTCTTCGGCGTCATCGCGCGCCTCCACGAGCGCGGCGTCGGCATCATCTACGTCAGCCACCGCCTCGACGAGCTGTACCGCATCTGCGACCGCGTCACCGTCCTGCGCGACGGCAAGCTCGTGCACACCGGGCTCATCAAGGACCTCGACCGGCTGCAGCTCGTCTCGCACATGCTCGGCCGGCCCATGTCCGAGGTCCGCAAGGAAGGCTTCACCAGCTTCGGCGGCGAGCACGCGGCCGCCGACAGCAAGCCCGTGCTGCGGGTCACCGACCTCAACAGCCGGCACAAGCTCACCGGCGTCAGCTTCGAGGTGCTCCCCGGCGAGGTCGTCGGCCTCGGCGGGCTCCTCGGCGCCGGCCGCAGCGAGACGATCAAGGCCGTCGCCGGCGCGCTGCCGCTGGACCGCGGCACCGTCGAGATCGACGGCACCGTCGTGCGCCGGCCCAACCCGGTCGCCGCCCTGAAGGCCGGCATCGCCGTGCAGCCCGAGGACCGCAAGGCCGAGGGCCTCGCCCTCGGGCTGTCGATCCGGGAGAACATCGCCCTCGCGGTCCTGCCCCGCCTGTCGACCGCCGGCATCGTCTCCGAACGCAAGATCGACAAGATCGTCGAGACCTTCATGACCCGGCTGCGGGTCAAGGCGTCCGGCCCGCACCAGCGCGTCGGCGACCTGTCCGGCGGCAACCAGCAGAAGGTCCTCCTCGCCCGCCTCCTCGCGACCGGCCCGAAGGTCCTGCTGCTGGACGAGCCCACCCGCGGCATCGACGTCGGCGCGAAGGCGGAGGTCCAGGCGCTCATCGACGAGCTGGCCGCCGAAGGCCTCGGCGTCGTGCTGGTCTC
Organism: Dactylosporangium sp. NPDC049742; assembly: GCF_040674675.1. Lineage (NCBI taxonomy): Bacteria > Bacillati > Actinomycetota > Actinomycetes > Micromonosporales > Micromonosporaceae > Dactylosporangium > Dactylosporangium sp. NPDC049742. The sequence goes on from NZ_JBFANF010000005.1 coordinate 67,964, forward strand.
CTCCGACGCCGAGGAGCTCATCGAGGGTTCCGACCGTGTGGTCGTGCTGCGCGACGGCGCCGTCGCCGGCATGCTGCGCGGCGAAGAAGTGACAACGGAGCAGCTGATGAACGTGATCGCGACGGCGGCGTCATGACCACCGCCGTGTCCTCCTCCTCGTCGTTCAACAGCGCCACGGTCCGCCGGCTGCTGCCCCTGTACGGGGTGTACGTCGCCCTCGCCGTCCTGGTGCTGTTCAACATCGTCTACACCGACAACTTCCTCGCCTGGAACAACCTGCGCATCCAGCTGGTCCAGGTGACGCCGGTCGTCATCGTCGCGCTCGGCATGGCGCTCGTCATCGGCACCGAGGGCATCGACCTGTCGGTCGGGTCCGTGATGGCGCTCGGCGCCGCCCTCATCCCGCTGTACCTCGGGTACGGGATGATCCCGGCGATCGTGCTCGCCCTCGTCGGCGGCGTGGTCGTGGGGCTCATCAACGGCAGCCTCGTCGCGTTCGTCGGCCTTCAGCCGATCGTCGCGACCCTCGCCATGCTCGTCGCCGGCCGCGGCGTCGCCCTCGTCGTGTCCAACGGCAAGTACAAGGACATCCGCGACAAGGACTTCCTCGCCATCGGCACCGACGCGTTCCTCGGCGTGCCCTACACCGTGTGGATCGCCGCCGTCCTCGCCGTCGTCGTCGGGTTCGTCGTCCGGCGCACCGTGTTCGGCCGGCGGCTGCTCGCCATCGGCGACAACCGGGCCGCCGCGCAGCTCGCCGGCGTCCCCGTCAAGCGGGTCCTGGTCGGCGTGTACATCATCGCCGCGGTCCTCGCCGCCGTCGCCGGCGTGATCCAGGTGTCCCGGATCGGCTCCGCCGACGCGTCCCGCATCGGCCTGCTCATCGAGCTGTCCGCGATCACCGCCGTCGTCGTCGGCGGCACGCCGCTGACCGGCGGGAAGGTCCGCGTCCTCGGCACCGTCGCCGGCGCGTTCCTCATGCAGCTGCTGACCGCGACGATGATCGCCAACAACCTGAAGGACTCGACCGCCCAGATGGTCCAGGCGGTCATCATCCTGGTCGCGGTCTACACGGCCCGCGAACGGAGGACCCGATGACCCTCGTCGCCGAACCCCAGCTCGAGAAGGCCGAGGCCGCCTCGCTGCGCACCGAGCGGATCGTCGAGCTCGTCCAGCGCCAGGGCGCCCTCGCCGTCCTCGGCATCGTGCTCGTCGTCGGTCTCGTCGCGTACGACAACTTCCGCAGCTTCGACAACGCCGCCACCATCCTCGTCTCGGCGGCGCCGGCGGCCCTCATCGCGCTCGGCATGACCTTCGTGATCATCACCGGCGGGATCGACCTGTCCGTCGGCTCCCTCTACGTGCTCGGCGGGGTCCTCGCCGCGTGGGCGTCGCAGTACGGCGTCGCCGCCGCGTTCGCCGTGCCGCTCGCCGTGTGCGGGGTGTTCGGGCTCGTCCAGGGGCTCGTCATCGCGTACGCGCGGCTGGCGCCGTTCATCGTCACGCTCGCCGGGCTGCTCGGCGCGCGCGGGCTCATGCTCGCCCTGTCCGACGAGGGCGGCACCACGTACCTCGTGGACCCCGGCGCCTTCAAGGACTTCGGCAAGGGCGAGCTGCTCGGCGTCAAGTACTCCGTCTACCTGGTCGTGGTGCTCTTCGTGATCGGCATGGTCGCGCTGTACCGCACCCGCTTCGGCCAGTCCGTCTACGCCCTCGGCGGCAGCGAGGACGCGGCCCGGCTGATGGGCGTGCGGATCCGCGGCACCCAGATCAAGGTGTACGTCCTGTCGGGGCTGCTCGCCGGCCTCGCCGGGGCGATCAACGCGGCCCGGCTCGGCTCCGGCGTCACCGTGCTGGGCACCGGCATGGAGCTCGACGCGATCGCCGCCGTCGTCGTCGGCGGGACCCTGCTGACCGGCGGCGCCGGCACCCTCGGCGGCACGATCGCCGGCGTCCTGCTGCTCCAGGTGATCCAGAACCTGATCAACCAGGACGGCAAGATCACGTCGGCGTGGCAGACGGTGATCAGCGGGGCGTTCATCGCGCTCGTCGTCGTCGCGCAGACGTACCTGGCCCGGCTGCGGCGGGTCGCGTCAGGCTAGCGTCCCGGCGCTGTACGGCGTCTCCACATGGCACTCCGGTCGTCCGTTCGGCCGGGGTGCCATGCCGTTTTGCACCTTGCATCGCTGACTGACCGACATGTTGCGCACACGGTGTGCGACTCTCACGATGGCCCGGCACACAACATGAACTCCTTGCCGCGTCGGGACCCCCGTCGGCGTTGGGAGGCCAGTATGAGTGTGCCTGGATACCGCGACATGCCAGGTCAGCAGTGGGATCCGCGACAGCCCGTGGATCCCCGCGAGGCCGAGGACTTCCTCGACCTGTTCCACCGGGAGAACCCGCAGCGCGGCGACGTCCGGGAGCGTCTCGCCCGCGTCGTCGACGAGATCGCCGAGACGGGCACGTACACCCACACGTACGCCGAGCTGGTCTTCGGCTGCCGGGTGGCGTGGCGCAACGCGAGCCGCTGCATCGGCCGGCTCTACTGGCGCAGCCTCGTCGTGCGCGACCTGCGCAAGGTCGGCGCCCCCGACGAGATCTTCGAGGAGCTCGTCCGCCACCTGCGCCTCGCCGGCCAGCGCGAACGCAACGTGATCCGCCCCGTGATCTCCGTCTTCGCGCAGCACGTCCCCGGCCGCTCCTCCGCCCGGCTGTGGAACGAGCAGCTCATCCGGTACGCCGGCCACCGCCAGCCCGACGGTCTGATCACCGGCGACCCGCGCAACACCCAGTTCACCGAGGCCCTGCAGCAGTACGGCTGGCGGGGCAAACCGGACAACCCCTTCGACGTGCTCCCCCTCGTCATCGAAGGCCCCGGCGGCGACGTCAACCTGTACGACCTGCCCGAGCACGCGGTCTGGGAGGTGCCGATCGAGCACCCGACGCTGCGCTGGTTCGCCGAACTGGGCCTGCGCTGGCACGCCGTCCCGGCGATCGCCAACATGCGCCTCACCATCGGCGGCGTCGACTACCCCCTGGCCCCCTTCAACGGCTGGTACATGGGCACCGAGATCGGCGCCCGCAACCTCGCCGACCCCGACCGCTACAACCTGCTGCCGGTCATCGCCGAACGGATGGGCCTGGACACCAGCACCGAACGCTCCCTCTGGCGCGACGGCGCCCTCCTCGAACTCAACCGCGCCGTCCTGTGGTCCTTCGACCAGGCGGGCGCCCGCATCAGCGACCACCACTCCGAGTCGGAGCGCTTCCTCGCCCACATCGCCAGCGAGGAACGCGCCGGCCGCGAGGTCCCCGCCGACTGGTCCTGGATCGTCCCCCCGATGAGCAGCTCCACCACCGGCGTCTTCCACCGCTACTACCACGAAGCCGACCAGCGACCCGCCTTCTACCTGGACTCCGACGCCCGCGACCTCGGCCGCCGCGGCCGCTCCCCGGCCACCGCCGAGCCTGCTGAGGCCCCACCCGCATGCCCGTTCCACGAACCCACCCCACCCCCCACCCCCACCGAACCCCGCAGCTGGTTCGGCCGCCTCTTCCACCGCCCCTGACTCCGACACCCCCACGCGTCACACGGCAAGCAACGTTGGCCAGGCGGCGCGGCCTGGGCGGCATTGGCTGGGCCACATGGCCAGGCGGCGCGGCATGAGCGGCGTGACCTGGGCGGCGTGACCTGAGCGGCGTGACCTGAGCGAGGCGCCTGACGAGGGCTCGGGCCAGCCGAAGGCGTCGTCCACCGCCCGCCCCGTTATGGCACCTGACCTACCTGCCGCCGTGGCGAACACCGAACGTCGTGGCTGGCCCGGCCGCTTCCTCCACCCTCTGACGCCCGCAGCATCGCGTGGCGCGTGGCGCGTGGCGCGCCGGGCGCGTCGCGCAACGTCGGCCGGCAGCGTGGCACGGACGGCAACGTGGCGTGGGCGGCAGCGTGGCGTGGGCGGCCCGACCAGGCGGCGTGACGTGCGTAGGCGGCTGATGACGGCGCAGCCCGGTCGGCCGGAGGCGTCGCCCACTACTCCCCGTTGCACAGCCCGACGCGCCGGCCGCCCCACGCCAACACCGCGGCTGGTTCGGCCGCCTCTTCCACCGCTCCTGACACCTGCAGCAGTGCCTCGCGCGGACGAGCAGCACGCCGGGCCCATCGCGCGCGACGCGGCCGGGCGACGCGGGCCGGGCGACGCGGCACGACTCGGGCGGCATGACGTGGGCAAGACGCCTGACGACGGCTCGGCCCTGGTCAGGCCGGCGACGTCGTCCACCGCCCGCCCGCACCACGAGCCCGAACAGCCGGCCGCTGCGCCGCTGTGACCGAACGGCGCCCTCGCCGGTGATGCGGGACCCGCCGCCAGTCCTGCACCGCAGCGGCGAGCCACGCCGCATCGCGGCTGGGCCGGCCGTCGCTTCCGCCAGGTTGCGTCCGCGGAGGTGGTGTACGAATCGCCCGCTTTGAGTGTGATGGCGTAGATGGGGACGGCCATCGCTCGATCCTTCAAACGGCGAAGCAAGAAGGAGAACGAGCGATGGCCGTACCCAAGAGTGTGGATGCCACGAGCTTCCTGCGTGAGCATCTCGAGACCGCGTCACCCGATCTGCTACGCGCGATGGTCAAGACCTTCGCCGAAGCCCTGATGTCCGCCGAGGCCGACGCGGTCTGCGGCGCACCCTACGGCGAGCGCAGCGACGAACGCACCAACTCCCGCAATGGCTACCGGCTGCGTGACTGGGACACCCGCGCCGGCAGCATCGAGCTGGCGATCCCGAAACTGCGGCAGGGCTCCTACTTCCCCGACTGGCTGCTGCAGCACCGCCGCCGCGCCGAACAGGCCCTCGTCTCCGTCGTGGCCACCGCCTACCTGCTCGGAGTGTCGACCCGCCGGGTGGAGAAGCTCGTCGAGCAACTCGGCATCACCGCCCTGTCAAAATCCCAGGTCAGCGACATGGCCGCGCACCTGGACAGCCAGGTGGAGACGTTTCGCACCCGCCCCCTCGACTCCGCGCACTACACATTCCTGTGGCTGGACGGCCTCGTGATCAAGACCCGGGAGCACGGCCGGATCGTCAACGTCCACGCACTGGTCGCGGTCGGGGTCAACGCCGACGGCGGCCGCGAAGTCCTCGGCCTGGAAGTCGCCTCGGACGAGGACGGCGCCGGCTGGCTGGCCTTCCTGCGCTCCCTCACGACGCGGGGCCTGTCCGGGGTCAAGCTGGTGGTCTCCGACGCCCACCGCGGCCTCGTCTCCGCTATCGGCGCCGCCCTGCCCGGCGCGGCGTGGCAACGCTGCCGCACCCACTACCTGCGCAATCTGCTGACCAAGGTGCCGAAATCGGCGCAGCCGTGGGTGGCCACCCTGGTCCGCACGATCTTCGACCAGCCCGACCCGGCCTCGGTGCGGGCCCAGTACGCACGCGCCGTGGCCGCGATCGCCGAACGCTTCCCCGACGCCGCCGACCACCTCGACGACGCCCGCGAAGAGTTGCTGGCCTTCACCGCGTTCCCGCGTGACATCTGGCGCCAGATCTGGTCGAACAACCCGCAGGAACGACTCAACAAAGAGATCCGCCGCCGCACCGACGTCGTCGGCATCTTCCCGAACCGGGCCGCGATCATCCGTCTCGTCGGCGCCGTCCTCGCCGAACAAACCGATGAATGGACCGAAGGCCGCCGCTACATGGGCCTGGAACTCCTCACCAAAGCCCGCCTCACCCTGATCACGACCGAGGGAAACGACCCCGACACCACGACCACCGAACTGGCAGCCGCCTAACATCAACCCACCAGATCGAGCGCTGGCCGTCTCATACACCACCAGCGCGGACGTGACCTTCCGCCGCCACACCCGACACCCGCCCGCAGCGATGCGTTGCGCCGTGGTGAGCAGCGTGCCGGGCTATCGCGCGCGACACGCACGCGATACGCGCGAGGCGCCCGACGAGTGGCTGCGGCAAGCCGCAGGGCGTCGTCCGCTACAGGCGGCGAAGTCGACGTGACGGCTCGACGGTCCCGGTGACTGCTTCCTAGACCGTACCAACAGCCACCTAATCGATCTCCAATCCGGTGAGCAGACCAGTACCCTCCGCAACAGAAGGCCGCCCCCGGTCAGGCACGGACCGGGGGCGGACTTGAAAGCGCAGGAAAAAGCGGGGGTCAGGACTTCAGGACGGCCTGGAGGGCGTCGACGGCGACGTCCACCTCCTCCGCGGTCACGTGCAGCGGCGGGGCCAGGCGCAGGGTCGAGCCGTGCGTGTCCTTGGCCAGGACGCCGCGGGCCAAGAGGGCCTCGCAGGCCTGGCGGCCGGTCATCAGGGCGGGGTCGATGTCGATACCGGCCCACAGGCCGCGGCCGCGGACGGCGGTCAGGCCGTGGCCGACCAGGGCGTTGAGCCGCTCGTGCAGGTGGGCGCCGACGGTCCGCGCGTTCGCCTGGAACTCGCCGGTGTTCAGCAGCGCGATGACGGCGCGGGCGACGGCGCACGCGAGGGGGTTGCCGCCGAACGTGGAGCCGTGCTCGCCGGGGCGCAGCACGCCCAGGATGTCGTGCGAGGCCGCGACCGCCGACACCGGCACGATGCCGCCGCCGAGAGCCTTGCCCAGCACGTACATGTCGGGCACCACCGGCGACGAGGCGAACGTCGAGCCGGTCCGGCCCAGGCCCGACTGGACCTCGTCGGCGATGAACAGGACATCGCGAGAGGTGCACACGGCGCGCACGCCGGGCAGGTAGTCCGGTGGCGGGACGAGGACGCCGGCCTCGCCCTGGATGGGTTCGATGAGCACGGCGACGGTGGTGTCGTCGATCGCCGACGTGAGGGCGTCCAGGTCGCCGTACGGCACGATCCGGAACCCGGGCGTGTAGGGGCCGTAGTCGGCGCGCGCGTCGGGGTCGGTGGAGAAGCTGATGATCGTGGTGGTGCGGCCGTGGAAGTTGTCGGCGGCCACGACGATGGTGGCCTGGCCGTCGGGGACGCCCTTGACCTTGTAGCCCCACTTGCGGGCCACCTTGATCGCGGTCTCGACGGCCTCGGCGCCGGTGTTCATCGGCAGGACGAGGTCCTTGCCGCACAGCGCGGCCAGTTCCTCGCAGAACGGGCCGAACTGGTCGTGCACGAACGCGCGGCTGGTCAGCGTGATCCGGTCCAGCTGGGCGTGTGCGGCGGCGATGAGTGCCGGGTGGCGGTGGCCGAAGTTGAGCGCGGAGTAGCCGGCGAGGCAGTCCAGGTAGCGGCGGCCGTCGACGTCGGTGACCCAGGCGCCCTCACCGGAGGCGATGACGACGGGCAGCGGGTGGTAGTTGTGCGCGGTCCAGCGCTCGGCCTGGTCCAGGAAGGGGCCGGTCGACGAGGAAACAGCGGTGGTCATGCGCGCACCTCCAGCGTGCAGCACTTCGGGCCGCCGCCGGCCTTGTGCAGTTCGGACACGTCGACTGGCACCGGCTGGAACCCTTTCGACGCTAGCTCCCGCGCGAGGCGGGTGGCGGCGGATGGCAGGACGACCCGGTGCCCGTCGCTGACGGCGTTCAGGCCGAGGACGGCGGCGTCGTCGGCGGTCGCGATGACGGCTTCGGGGTACAGGCGGCGCAGCACCGCCTGGCTGCCCGGCGAGAACGCGCCCGGGTAGTAGGCGACATTGGTCGGCGACAGGACGGTCAGCGCCGTGTCGAGGTGGTAGTAGCGCGGATCGACGAGCTGCAGGGTGATCACCGGCCGCCCGAAGAGCTCCTGCGCCTCGGCGTGCGCGGCGAGCTCGGTGCGCAGGCCGGTGCCGGCGAGGAGGTGCTCGCCGGCGAGGAGGATGTCGCCCTCGCCCTCGTTGACGCTCTTCGCCGCGTGGACCTGGAAGCCGTTGCGCTCGAACCAGGACAGGTAGGCGGGGCCTTCGTCGGCGCGCTCCGGGTGGCGGAACTGCGCGCCGTAGACGACCCCGTCGACGACGGTGGCGCCGTTGGCGGCGAAGACCATGTCGGGCAGGCCGGGCACCGGGTCGATGAGGTCGACGGTGTGGCCGAGCGACAGGTAGAGCTCGTGCAGCCGGGTCCATTGCGCGACGGCGAGGTCGGCGTCGACGGGCGCGGTCGGGTCCATCCAGGGGTTGATCGCGTAGTCAACGGCGAAGTACGTGGGTCGACACATCAGGTAGCGACGGCTCATGCGATCCAACGTAGGCGCCGCCTGCCCGGCGTTCCATTGCGGAAAGCTGCTTCTTGCCGGCGTTTTCGTGTCTTGTACGACGAGCAGGCGGCGATTCGTTGCGCCCTGAACCAGGCGGGACCGGACGGGACCCGAGCCGGGTGGCCGGGACGGGCGACCGCGCAGCCACCGCCCCGCACCCGGCAGGCAACCGGCTCAGCGCAGCTCGCGCCAGTCGCCGGGCTGGGCGAGCAGGCCGGAGACGCAGTCCATCGCCGGCTCTTCGGCGTCGAACTCGTAGGTGCGGGAGCGCCCGTCGGCGCCGCCTTCCCGCGACTCGACCCACCAGTGGCCGGCGTCCTCGAAGAGATAGACGTCGCGGCGGGCGAGCCGCCCCCAGGTGCCGTTCCACCAGTGCTTCCTGCGCTCCATGAGGAGACATTCGAACACACGTACCAAGGCAGATGGAAGCCCGCCCCGCTGAAATCGATCAGGTCTGCTTCGTGACGGTTAGCCGGGTGGCGGGCAGGGTACGCCAACGCATGCCTGTGCCACGGAATCTGGGGAGCTGACCATGGAGCAGGACCTCATCGGCCTGCTGGTCGGCGAACACCGCCGGCTCGAGTCGCTGTTCGCCGAGATCGAGACCGCGCGGTCGCCCGCCGCCCGCCGGGGCGCGCTGGACGCCGCCGTCACGATGCTGGCCTCGCACACGGCGACCGAGGAGCGGCTGCTGCACGCGCACCTGCCGGCGGAGCTCGCCGACTACGAGGCGGCCGAGCACCGGCGCATCGGCGAGCTCGTGGCGCGGCTGACGGAGCTCAACGACGTGGATCCCGCGTTCGGGATGCTGCTGGCGGCGCTCCTGGAGGCGGTGCGGGAGCACGTACAGGAGGAGGAGACCGAACTCTTCCCGCGGCTGCCGCAATCGGTGCGTGTGACGGAATGACCAGACGGGTAAGCCGTTCTGCATGGCAGTTCCGGAGGACAGGCAGCCGCTGATCGCGACGCTGAAACGTGCGGCGTTCCACTTGAAGGACGCCGGCATCCCGTTCTGCCTGGCCGGCAGTTTCGCCGTGTACGCGCGGGGAGGCGAGTCCGTCGACCACGACATCGACTTCCTCATCAAGGCCGAGGACGCGGAGCGGGTCCTGACGGCGCTGGCGGAGGTCGGGTTCCGCGGCGAGGTGCCGCCCGAGGGCTGGCTGGTGAAGGCGTGGGACTCGGTGGAGAACGAGGACAACCTCATCGACTTCATCTTCTGCCCGGTGCAGCGGCCGGTCACCGACGCGACGCTCGCCGACACCGACGTGATCGCCGTCAACGCGTGCCACATGCCGGTGCTGTCCGCGACCGAGCTGATGATCCACAAGGTCCTGACGTGGTCGGCGCACTACTGCGACTACGCCCGCGGGCTGCCGGTCGCGCGGTCGCTGCGGGAGCAGATCGACTGGCCGCGGGTGTACCGGGAAACGGCCCACTCGCCGTACGCGCATGCTTTCCTGTTCTTGATCGACCGCCTCGGCGTCATGTCGCTGGACGAGACCAGCGCCCTCGCCGCTTCTCTGTGAGGAGGCACTCGTGATCATCGACCAGCACGTCGAGAGCGAGCTGCACCAGCTGCTCATCGAGGACGCCCGCATCGCCGAGCAGGGCATCCGGGTGGTCCGCACCGAGGACGGGGTCAGCCTCGCCGGTGAGGTGGAGAGCGCCGAACGCCGCGACCTGATCTGCCAGGTCGTCCACGAGACGTTCCCGGACCTGCCGGTGCACTGCAACATCGGGCTCACCAGGGTCAACGAGCCGCAGGACGTGGAGGAGCTATGACGTTCGACGAAGGCAGTGTCAATGGTTGCGTCAGAGTCGCCGCGGTCGGCGACGTCCACCTCGACGCGGACGTCCTCGGCCGGTACCGGCCCGCGCTGGAGCATCTCGGCGACAAGGCCGACATGCTGCTGCTCGCCGGCGACCTGACCCGGCACGGCACTGCCGACGAGGCGCACTGCGTCGCGCAGGAGTTCGGCGGCCTGCCCGTGCCGGTGATCGCGATCCTCGGCAACCACGACCACCACTGCGACCAGCCGGCCGAGGTGACGAAGGTCCTGGAGGACGGCGGGATCACCGTCCTGGAGTGCTCCGGCACGGTCCTGGACGTGGACGGCGTACGGGTCGGGGTCGCCGGCACGAAGGGCTTCGGCGGCGGGTTCGCGGGCGCGTGCGCCAGCGAGTTCGGCGAGCCGGAGATGAAGGCGTTCACCCGGCACAGCCGCGAGCTGGCCGAGCGGTTCGGAGCCGCGCTGTCAGCGTTGGACGCTGATGTACTGATAGCGCTCACCCACTATTCGCCGGTCCCCGAGACGCTGCTGGGCGAGCCGCTGGAGATCTACCCGTTCCTCGGGTCGTACCTGCTGGCGCAGGCGATCGACGCGACGCCGGGGGTCGGGCTGGCCGTGCACGGGCACGCGCACGCCGGGTCGGAGCGGGGGACGACGCCGGGCGGGGTGCCCGTCCGCAACGTCGCCCACCCGGTCATCAAGCAGGCCTACAACGTGTACCAGCTGTCGTCGGTACTGACGCCCGCCTAGTACGTGGGAGGGGGCGTCACAGGGGTGTGACGAGGGCGCCCCTCAGGTGGGCGAGGGCGTGGGCGAGCAGGCGCGACACGTGCATCTGCGAGATGCCGAGCCGGTCGGCGATCTGCGTCTGCGTCATGTTGCCGAAGAACCGCATCGCGATGATCTTCTGCTCGCGCTCCGGCAGCTCCGCGATCAGCGGCCGCAGCGACTCGCGGTCGTCGACGGCCTCCAGGTCGCGGTCCATGCCGCCGAGCAGGTCGGCGAGCTCGGGGCCGGCCTCCTCGTTGCCGGTCGGCGCGTTGATGGACAGCGCCCGGTACGCGTGCCCGGACTCGATGCCCTCGATGACGTCCTCCTCGCTGACGCCGAGCTTCTCCGCGAGGTCCGCGACGGTCGGCGAGCGGCCGAGCCGTTGCGCGAGGTCACCGGACACCTTGGAGATCTCCAGCCGCAGCTCCTGCAGCCGGCGGGGCACCCGGACGTCCCAGCCCTTGTCGCGGAAGTGCCGCTTGAGCTCACCGACGATCATCGGGATGGCGTAGCTGGTGAACACGGCGCCGCGGGCCGGGTCGTAGCCGTCGACGGACTTGATGAGCCCGACGTTGGCGACCTGGGTCAGGTCGTCGAGGGGTTCGCCGCGGTTGCGGAACCTGCGGGCGAGGTACTCGGCGAGCGGCAGGTGCAGCTCGATGACCCTGGCCCGGATCCGGTCGTGGTCGGCGCTGCCGGCGGGCAGCTCGCTCAGCAGCGCGAGGAGCGCGCGTGCCTCGATCTCGAGGTCTTTGTGGCTGGCTCGGTGGCCGGCGCGGGTGCGGGCCCGCGGGGCGGGGCGGTGGACGGTGGCGGTCATGGGGGAACCCCCTGCCTGCTGCCGCGATCCGCCCGCCCTTGGGTGCGGGCAGCGGTCACGGGAGAGATTTCGCCGGCAGACGCCCTGGTCTCGAGCGTCCGGCGCGCAACCCGGCACGGCGACCGCGACTGGTTTGACGGTCGAGCCAATCAGCCGTTCAGCTGATGTTGCGGGTCATACAAACGTACGCCTGTCGCCCTGTGATGACAAGGCTACGAAGAGACGTCGGTGAGGGCCTCGTCGTCGGCGTCGGCGTCCGCGTCGCTGTCGGCGTCACCGTTCGCGTTCTGCCCGGTCACCGCCCGGTAGATCCGCTCGACGTCGGTCGCGGTGCGTTCCCAGGTGTACCGGGAGCGGACCCGGTCGATCGCGGCGCTGGCGTAGCTCATCCGGCGTACCTCGTCGCCGAGGAGCCCGCGCAGCGCGGACGCCATCGCCGGCACGTCCCGCGCCGGCACCAGCAGCCCGGTGACGTTGTCGATGACGCTCTCGCCGATGCCGCCGACCTCGTACGCGACGACCGGCACACCGCAGGACATCGCCTCCAGGGGCGTGAGGCCGAACGGCTCGTACCACGGCGCGCAGGCGAGCACGTCGGCGGAGCGGTACCAGCTGGGCAGGTCCTGCTGAGCGACGGCGCCGATGAGCCTGACCCGGTCGCCGACCCCGAACCGGTCGGCGAGCTCCATCAGGCGGCGGGCCTCGGGGTCGCGGTGGATCCGGTCCGGTGCGGGCCCGCCGACGACGACGAGCTCCGCGCCGGGGACCCGGCGCAGCGCCTCGACCAGGTCCGCGAAGCCCTTGCGCGGCACGAGCGGCCCGACGCTGAGGACACGGCGCATGCCGGGACGCAGGTGGTCGGCGCGGGGACCGCTCGGCGCGAACACCTCCCCGTCGACGCCGGACGGCACGACCACGGTGTCGGCCCGGCGGATGCCCATCCGGCCGAGCTCGACGACCTCGTCCTCGCACTGCGCGACGACCCGGTCGACCATCGTGCCGAGGGTCCGCTCCAAGCCGATCCGCGCCTCGGGGCTGGCGTCGCGGTCCTTCAGCATGCGCCGTTTGACCGTGCCGAGCCCGTGGTACGTCTGCACGACCGGGATCCGGTGCTCCGCCGTCGCGGTCAGGGCGGCCAGGCCGCTGAGCCAGAAGTGGGCGTGGATCACGTCGGGGCGGGTCGCGTCGTCGCGCCAGTGGGCGGCGAGCCACCGCCCGAAGTCGCCGACGTGCGGCAGCAGCGCGTCCGCCGGCAGCTCCTCGACGGGGCCGGCCGGCACGTGCTCCACGGTGAACCCGGCGCCGGTCAGGACGACGTCGTCGGGGGCGGCGGCGGTCCGGCGGGTGTAGACCCGCACGTCGTGCCCGCGGCGGCCGAGGGCCTCGGCGAGGGCGGTGACGTGGGTGTGCTGGCCGCCTGTGCCCGAGGTACCGAGCGCCAGGGGGCTCGCGTGCACGGACACGATCGCGATCCTCAAGCCGCACCCGCCCGCGGCGAAGACGCCTGTTGCACTGCGCGCACCTCCACGTGGCCGACCGTGCTGACCTGCCAACGCCCCTACCCTGGCCGGTTGGTGGTAAACATCAACGGTCGAGTCGCAACCGGCTCGGGTGACTTCTAGGGTCGGCTGCACGTTCAACTGCACAGGACCGGGATGTGGAGGGCATGGTGGCCAAGCCGTCGGACACAGGTCGGCCGGGTGCGTCGGCGCCGTCTGACGGCGGCGTGGGCACCTCGACGCCTGAGGACACCGCGCCGTCCCGGGCGGCCTCGGCGCCGGCCGGCGGTGCCGAGGGTGGCAGTGCCGAGCCGGCGGAGGCCCTCGCCGCGCTCGTCGCCAAGCTGCGGGCCGAGCTCACCGGCGTCCGCACCGCCATGCGGAACCGGGCCGTCATCGAGCAGGCCAAGGGGGTCCTCGTCGAGCGGCTCGGCGTCAGCCCCGACCAGGGGTTCGACCAGCTGGTCCGGCTGTCGCAGCGCACCAACATCAAGCTGATCGAGGTCGCCGCCGCGATCGTCGGCACCACCTCGCCCGACCCGGACGCGCCCGATGTGGTGAATCTCATCGATGACGAGTTGCGCCAGCACGTCGCGCGCAGCCGTACCCGTACCGCGGTGCCCTCCGGCGTCCCCGCTCCGGCCGCGGAGAAGCCCCGCCGCCGGGCCAGCCGCTCCCCCGAGGTCGAGGCGCTGCAGTCCCAGCACCAGCTGCTCAGCGCCCGGATCGCGGCCGCCCGCGGCTACGACGAGATCGCCGAGGTCCTCGGCACCGCGCCGACCGCGTGGCCCGCCCCCACCTCGATCATGATCACGCTGCTCGACCCGGACGGCGCGCAGCGCGGCGTCGGCGCGTTCGGCATCCCCGGCGAGGTCCGCAGCCGCTGGTCCCGGATCCCCCCGGACCCGGCGCTGCCGCTCGTCGTCGCCGTCCAGGACGTCGAGACGATCTGGCTCGTCGGCGGCGAGGAGGTCGCCCGCCGGTTCCCGGTGATGGACCAGCTGCCGTTCAGCGGCGACACCGTCCTCGCCTCGCCGCTCATCTCCGGCGAGCGGGTCCTCGGCGCCATCATCATGAGCTGGGCCGAGGGCCTTCCCGACGGTGACGAGCTGCGGCGGTACGTGGCGGCCCTGCTCGAACCCGTCGCGCGGCAGGTCGACGCGCTCATCGGCGACGAGATCGCCAGCGCCTGGTTCCACGTCGAGGGCGAGGAGAGCGCGCAGGCCGCCCCGGCGCAGGTGTGGCTGCCGACCGTCGTCGACGTCCTGCACAACCCCGCCGCGCTGCTGTCCCCGGTGACCGTCGACGGCCAGCTGGTGGACTTCCGCGTCGAGTACGCCAACGTCATGGCCCGGCAGGTCCTCGCCACCGCCCGGGTCGACCCCGACGAGGCCACGCTGCTCGCCGCCTACCCGACCCTCGGCAGCGCCATTCTGCTGCCGGAGTTCGCCCGCATGCTGCAGGACGGCCAGCCCCGCCGGCTGGAAGGGCTGCGGGCCGACCCGCGGGCGGACGGCGTGCCCACCACACAGTCGATCTCCATGCACGCCGTGCGCCTGTGGGACCGGGTGTTCGCGGTGTGGCGGATCGCGACCGAGGCCGACCTCCTGTACGACCAGCTCCTGCAGGCCGAGCGGATCGCCGGCGTCGGCTCGTTCTGCTGGGAGCTGCGCGACCCCGAGCCGCGCTGCTCACCGGAGCTGATCCGGCTCTTCCACGGCGGCCGCGACGCCGCCCGCGTCCCCGTCGACGAGCTCACCGCCAGCGTGCACGCCGACGACCTCCTCGCCGTCCAGGACGCCGTCCGCCGCACCGTCGTGGAGGGCAAGCACCTGCTCGCCGAGGTCCGCGGCGCTGGCCGGGTCAACGGCCGCCGCCTGCGCCTCACCGCCGAGCCGCTCTTCGACGACACCGGCAACGTCACCGCCGTGCGCGGCACCGTCCAGGACGTCACCGAGGAGCGCGCCATCGAGGCCCGCCTCCGCCGCGCCGAGGAGGCCCTGGCCGCGCAGCGGCACCGGGTCGCCGACGAACGCCGCGCCGCCCAGGCCCTGCAGAAGGCGCTCCTGCCCACCGACCCCGAGCTCGGCCACATGGAAGGCGTCGAGATCTGCGGCCACTGCCGCTCCCCCGAACGCGTCGGCACCGTCGACGGCGACTGGTTCGACGCCACCTCCCTCCCCGACGGCGGCACGATCCTCGTCCTCGGCGACGTCGACGACCGCGGCCTGTCCTCCATGACGACCGCGGCGAGGCTCCGGTACGCGGTGCGCGCCTACGCGGCCCTCGACATGACCCCCGGCGACATCCTCAGCGCCGTCAACGGGATGCTCTGCGCGATGGAGGTCGAGCACACCGCCTGCCTCGTCGTGGCCCGCTACTCCCCCACGACCCGCGAGCTCCGCTGGGCCGCCGCGGGCCAGGTCGCCCCCATCCGCTACACCGCCACCGGCCAGGGCACCGTGCTGTCCGGCCCCCTCGGCCTCCCCCTGGGCGAGGTCACCGAGATGCGCTACTCCGACACGACCGTGACCCTGGACCCGGGCGACCGCGTCCTGCTCTACACCGGCGGCCAGGCCCGCGTCGACCGCCGCCGCGGCGGCGGCCTCGACCTCGTCCGCCGCGCCGGCGAACACATCGACCTGTCCAACTTCGACGCCGTCGTCACCCACCTCGTCACCAGCCTCAACATCCCCGACGACGAAGACGTCTGCGCCATGCTCGTACACGTCCCCTGACCTCATCCGGGACGCTTGTGCTCACATGGTGATACTACGCTGGACGGGGGTTTGGGCGGGCGGGAGAATGTGGGAGGCGGCTATCGGGGGAGGCAGCCTGTGCCACGACCATGTTTTTCGCTGGAAGCACCGGGCGCAGGGTCGTTGTGCCCGACCACCCGCGTCCCCACGCAGGCCGCCCTGCTCGCCGCCCAGGCCACCCGCCTCGCCTCGCGGGCCTTCGAGTCCGCCCGCCGCCGCACGGACCGCCACCGCGCCAAGGCGGAGTTCGCGGCGGCCCGCGCTCATGGTCTGACCACCCGCCACACCACAAAGCTGACCCGCCTGCGCAACGCCCGCGAACTGGCCACCACAACCCCCTCCCCAACCGCGCCGCCCCCAGCACCTCCCACCACCCCGGATCCGCCGACCACTGGGCCAACACCGCCGACAAGCAGCCGCCCAGCCCCAAACCTCGCCGCCGCAACTGCCGCAGCCCCTCCAGCACCCCGAAGCCACCACCCACCGGACCGACACCACCACCGACCAGACGCCCGACCACACCTCCCACCACCGACCAATCGCCCGACCGCACCTCCCACCGCCCCGAACCCACCAGCCACCGGACCCACACCACCGACAAGCAGCCGCGCCGCGCATTACCGCACCCCAGCACCTCCCGCCGACCCGAACCCACCGGTCACCGGACCAGCACCACCGACGAGCAGCCGCGCACTACCGCACCCCAGCACCTCCCGCTGCCCCGAACCCACCGACCACCGGACCAGCACCGCCGACGAGCAGCCGCGCCGCGCACTACCGCACCCCAGCACCTCCCGCCGCCCCGAACCCACCGACCACCGGACCAGCACCACCGACGAGCAGCCGCCCCGCCGCATCGCCCGCCACCACCACAACAACCGCAGCCTCCCCGACGCCGCCGAAGCCGCCGGTCACCACGCTCACGCCACCGGCAAGCGGTCACCCCGCCCCGAACCCCGCCGCCACAACACCGCCAGCCCTTCCAACACCCCCGAAGCCACCACCCATCGGACCGACACCACCGCCAGCGAGTCGCCCGACCACGCCGCCCCCAGCACCTCCCACCACCGCCAATCCGCCGACCACCACGTCAACCCCATCGACAACCAGGCGCGCCGTGCGCGACCGCACCCAAGCACCTCCCCGCCGCCCCGAATCCGGCGACCACCAAGCCACCGGCAAGCAGCCGCCCAACAGCGTCACCCACCACCACAACAACAGCCCAGCTTCTCCGCCGCCCCCAAAGCCACCACTCACCACGCTCACGCCACCGACGAGCGGGCACACAGCCCTGGCCCTCGCCACTGCAACAACCGCAGCCCTTCCCGCGCCTCCGAAGCCGCCACCCGCCGGGCCGACACCACCCGTCGACAAGTCGCCCGACCGCACCTCCCACCACCCCGAACACGCCGACCACCACGCTCACGCCGCCGAC